>JAQGPI010000679.1 GCA_028293175.1 Verrucomicrobiaceae bacterium
GGCCGCCCACGCCAAACCGCTCGTAGAGCCGCAGGCCCACATAGCCGAACTGCACGCTGACCATTTGCCACGCTAAGGGCATCCACATCGGGGAGTTCCACAGCTTGGGCCCGCCGCCGATGGTGTAATCGAGGGTATGCGTATGATCCACCAGCCAAGCATCGGCGGCCAGCTCCGTAATCCCAACCGCCAGACCGAAGACAATGAGCCGCGCCAGGAGGGCATCCTTGTACCGCACGATGAAGGCGATGAGGAGCGCATTGTCGATAAGGTTCAAGCCGAGCCCGGTGCGCCAATCGGACCAGGGAACCGGTGTCAGCAGAGCCACTCCAACGACGTTGATGCCGATAGTTGTGAGCACAACGCGGAGACGGCCTTTTTCAACAAAGGCTTCGGTGGGAGGGCCGGAAAGAGTCACTGTTCCGTTATACGGTAAGGGGCCGTTTTGGATTCACAAGGCCTAGTCGCGAGGCGGCCATGGACAATCCGGTGACTCCCCAGCATGATGACCTCTCTGCCTAAATGACCACCGTTGCGCCTGCTCCAACTCAGGAGGAAATCAAGAGCTACCTGCCGTGGGTGGTGGCTGTGGCCTTGTTCATGCAGCAGCTCGACGCGACGATTGTGAATACCGCCATCCCTACGATGGCGGCCAGTTTGAACGTGCCCACGCTCAGTTTGAAGGCGGTGATCACCAGTTATACAATCGGGCTGGCGGTGATCATTCCCATCAGCGGCTGGGTGGCGGATCGCTTTGGCATCCGGCGGGTGTCTGGTATTGCCGTGGGACTTTTCACGCTGGGCTCCCTGCTGTGTGGTATTTCGCTCAACCTGCCCATGCTGATCGCCTCGCGAGTGGTGCAGGGCATGGGCGCGGCCATCATGATGCCAGTGGGCAGACTGGCCCTGCTGATCACCTTTCCCAAATCAGAGATGCTGCGGGTGATGAACTTCGTGATCATCCCCGCGCTGCTAGGCCCTCTGTTGGGGCCATTTATGGGTGGGGTGATCGTGCATTGGATGCCTTGGCGAATGATCTTCCTCTTAAATTTGCCCTTTGGCGGGCTAGGGCTGTATCTGGCCCATCGATACATGCCGGATCGCGTGACCGATGCCGGTAAATTCGATACCCGTGGTTTCCTGTTGTTTGGCATCGGCATCGCCCTGTTATCCTACGTCCTGGAGATTTTTGGCGAGCACCGTCTCGGAAACGGTCCCGTCGCTGCTCTCTTGATTGCCTCTCTCATCCCGTTGGCGGGATATGTGTGGCATGACCGGCGCACAGCCAATGCACTGATGCCGCTGGGATTATTTGGCATCCGCACCTTTCGCATATCAGTGGTGGGCGGCTTTGTGACCCGCCTTGGCATTAGCGGCATGCCGTTTCTGCTGCCGCTGCTCTACCAGCTCGGCATGGGGTTCGAGCCGTGGCAGGCTGGTCTTTTGACGATGCCGCAGGCCTTGGCAGCCATCGGCATGAAGATGCTCACCATGCCTATCCTGGCCAAGCTTGGACACAAGCGGGTGCTGCTCATCAATACCATGCTGATTGGCGGCATGATCATGGTCTTCTCTACTGTGGGGCGCAGCACACCGGTGGCGGTGATCGTCGGGCTCAGCCTGATGCAAGGGCTGTTCTCCGCATTGCAATTCACCAGCATGAACTCGCTCGCGTATGCAGATACCAGCGATGCGGAAGCCAGCGATGCCAGCACGGTAGCCAGCACCGCTCAACAATTGGCTATCAGCTTTGGCGTCGCCACGTCGTCATTGATCACCGGATGGTTTCTCGGCGGGGTGGACCGCTCAGACTCTTCCTTGCTGCTGCCTGCCCTGCACCATGCTTTTCTTACGCTCGGCGCGATGACGATTGTCAGTGGATTCACCTTCCTCGGCCTCCAGCCCAACGACGGCGACTCGGTGAGCCATCACCATGAGCCTGCGGAATGACGAAGTGTTTTCGGGTTTCACCCCATGGCCTACCGAAAACGGTGCGGGTAATCAAAGACATGTTAATCAAGCATGTTCTTTTGTCGGTTATGTGTGGAATGAGCGCTTTCGCCGCTGCGACGGCTGCCACTCCTCCGCGTGGCAAGGAGGCTATGGAATCCGCCACGCAGTTGCAGGTTTTTCTGGATCGGTCGCGCTTCAGCCCAGGCAAACTGGATGGCCGTTTTGGCGAATTCACGCGCAAGGCACTGGCATTGTACCGACAGTCCAGAGGTGAAACGCCCCAGCCCCTACCCGAGACAAAAACGGAAGAACCTCCAGACATGAACGGCCTCGACTTCAGCATCGCATCTCCCGTCTTCATCAATTACACCGTGACGGAGGCGGACTTGGCAGCGGTGGGAGAGATGGCCGCGTCGATGGAGAAACAGGCAAAACAAAAGTCTCTGCCCTACAAGGATGCGCTGGAGGCCATCGGCGAGAAGTTTCACAGCGACCCAGATTTCATTGCCGAGCTTAATCCCGGCAAGGTGCAATCGATCAAGGCGGGCGACACATTGACCGTGCCAAATGTCGAGCCCTTCGACCTCGCGGCAGTGAAGGACCTTACCCCTGGCAATGAGGCCCCGGGGGTCGCGGCAAACGATGTGGAGGACACACCTGCCCCCAATGAGAGGCCTCCTGCCGATACGGTCGCAGAGATAATCTCAGTCAACGTGGATGTGAAAAGCGGCATGCTCCAAGTGCTGGAAAAGGACAAGCTTGTAGCCGCATATCCGGTCACGGTGGGCTCGGGCCAAACCGCCTCACCCATTGGCGAATGGAAGGTGAAAGGCGTGGCCAAGATGCCCAATTTTCGCTATGATAAAGCCATGCTCA
>JAQGPI010000201.1 GCA_028293175.1 Verrucomicrobiaceae bacterium
ATTTGAGGCCTGGAGGAGTTCACTTATCACTTAACACCAGCGACTTAGGCCTTATCGTATTGCCTCCCTTCATGCTCGAACCCTTCATGCCACCCACCCAGACCGGCTTCTCCCAGCGCACGGGTGAAGGTTGGTCGCTGGAGATGCTGCTGGGGCTCGACTGGCTGCGCATGGGCGAGTTGCTGCGGGCTATCGCGGTGAACGGGGGCTGCGAACTGGGGCCTTCGCGGGTGCAACCCGATAGCACCATTGAATTCGCCATGCTAGAGAAGCCGCGCGAGAAGCAGCAGCGCCGGGCGCTGGTCAAGCTTTCGCCCTGGAATCAATGGGGTGCCACGCCGGAGACAGTGCTGGCCTTTGCCCAAAACGTGAAGCGCATCCGCGAGAACTGCCGGGGCGTTTTGGTGGCGCCCGATGGCTTCTCCGCCGCCGCCGTCACCACCGCCGCAGAGCACAACATTGAAGCGGTAGATGCGGCCAAGCTGCTCACCGCGCTCCAGGCCATGCGCCCGGAGCAGAGCGACTTCTTCTTCACCATCACCACCGGCGGCGAATACTCCATCCCGTCCTGTCCCGTATGCCTGAAGAAGCTCACCCGCATTGACCAGCCCAGCACCCGCGCCATGCGCGGGATACCCTCTGAGCTGGTGTATCAATCCACCACCGTCGTGCCCGAAGTGGTCGTGTGCGAACGCCTGGAAGTGCTGCGCGATTGCGAGGTCACCTTTCTTCACGAAGTTCGGGCGCGGCAGATCAACATTGCGGGTCATGCCTCCGGTGATTTCGTTTGCGAGGGTGCGCTCACCCTGGAATCCGGCGCAAGCCTTTCCGGCACCGTCGCCGCGCGATCTTTCAACGTGCGTCAAGGGGCCGAGATGCTGGGGCAGATGCGCATCATCGAAGGCGCGCTCGATTCCCTCACCGTGCCCGCCGTAAGCTGGTTCTGGCGCTGTCAGAATGGATCTGGCAATCCGCTGTGTAATGCCGTGCTGTTTGAGCCGCATTGAGGGGAACAAGATGCCTTTTCAAAGACCGAGTGCCTGATACCGGGGCGTGCGAAGCACCTTGGACTGCGGTGAGCTGGCACCGCTTTCGGTCATGGCGGCCTGCCGCCGGGAATAGAGCTGTTAACGCCAGAGACTCGTCAATTGTGCAGCCCAGATGCTTTTGCCATGCGAGGACGGACCGGAATCTCGGGCGTCTTTGCCTTTCTTATTTGCGTTCATCCGGATCCATTTGCGGTTCCAACCTCATGGTCTGAGAT
Source organism: Verrucomicrobiaceae bacterium (assembly GCA_028293175.1). GTDB lineage: Bacteria > Verrucomicrobiota > Verrucomicrobiia > Verrucomicrobiales > Verrucomicrobiaceae > CAINXC01. The sequence continues at coordinate 1,265 of JAQGPI010000201.1, forward strand.
CTGAAAGAGAACGGGAACTATTTTAAACCGCAAATGGATCCGGATGAACGCAAATAAGAAAAGCAAAGACGATGGCGCCACCTTGTCCAGCGTCGGCGGCAGGCCGCCATAACGGAAAGCGGTGCCAAAGCGCTTCGCGCACCGCCAGCGTTCACCAAGTTGAATCGCCCCACACTCCCACCCGTCTCGTCTGAAGAATTGCCCACTCGCATCGTTATCACCATAACGTAAATTACCCCGTGCTCATCGAGAGCCCTTTTTTCAACACCACGCATAGACCTTCGTTGCCTGTGAACCGAGCCATCCCCAGCTTCCTCTTCCTCCTTGCCACCGCCCTCAGCCCGGCGGCGGAAGCGCCGATCCCAGCGAAGATCGAATTCAACCGGGACATCCGGCCGATCCTGTCGGACAACTGCTACTACTGTCACGGACCGGACAAGAATCATCGCAAGGCGAAAATGCGGCTGGACGTGCGCGAGGAGGCCCTGGCCAAGGAAGCCTTTGTGCCGAGCAAACCAGACGAAAGCGAATTGATCAAGCGGCTGGATTGTGCGGACAAGGATGACCTGATGCCGCCGTTGGATTCCAACAAGAAGCTCACGTCGCGGCAGAAGGAACTGCTCAAACAATGGGTGGCGCAGGGGGCTGAATATCAGATGCACTGGTCGTATGAAAAACCAGTGCGCGCCTTTGTGCAGCCGGGCGAAAACGGCGTGGACTTCCTGGTGCGCAAACGGCTGAAGGAAATCGGCCTTACCCTTGCACCTGAGGCGGACCGGCGCACGCTGATCCGCCGCCTTTACTCGGATTTGCTGGGCCTGCCCCCGACACCAGCGGAGGTGGCGGGATTTGTGAATGATGTGTCGCCCAACGCTTATCTGGAGCTGGTGAACCGCGTGCTGAAGAGTCCGCATTACGGCGAGCGCATGGCCATGGGTTGGCTGGATGTGGTGCGCTTCGCCGATACGATCGGCTATCACAGCGACACGCCGCGCAATGTCTGGCCGTACCGCGACTGGGTCATCAAGAGCTTCAACGACAACAAGCCCTTCAACCGTTTCACGCTCGAACAAGTGGCGGGCGATCTGATGCTGGACGCGGATCAAGAGACGCGCATTGGCTCGGCCTTCAACCGGCTGCTGCTCTCGACGGAAGAGGGCGGCGCCCAGCCAAAGGACTATGAATCGCGGATGCTGACAGACCGTGTGCGCGCCATCGGCGCGGCCTGGCTGGGGCAGACGACGGGCTGCTGCCAGTGCCATGACCACAAGTTTGATCCGTGGACGCAACGGGACTTTTACTCGCTCGGCGCGTTCTTTGCGGACATCAAGGAGCCCATCATCGGCAAGCGCGAGGACGGCATGGTGATTGGCACGCCAGAGCAGGAGGAGCAACTAGCCAAGCGGGATGCGGCGCTCGCAGAGGCAACGAAAAAGATGAAGGCCGTGCAGCCGCAGATTGACGCGGCCCAGGCGAAGTGGGAGGCGGAACTAGCCGCTAAGCAGGCTGCTCCATCGGCACCCAATGCGAAAGACGAGCCCAAGGAAAAAGCTGCTGCGGAAGACAAAAAGCTGATCGCCGCCATCAAGAAGGGCGTAAAGGGTCGCAACAAGGCAGAGAAGGAACTGGTCAACACCGCATTCCTTGCGCAGTCGAAGGACCTCTTCAGGGCGGAGCGCGAAGGGCTCGCCAAAGCGGAGAAGGAGCGTAAGACGGTGTACGACACCTTGCCCAAGTGTCTTGTTACCGTGAGCACCGATCAGAAGCGCACGGTGCGCATTCTACCGCGCGGCAACTGGATGGATGAGACAGGCGAAATCGTGCAGCCCGCATTGCCACATTTCCTGCCGGGAATCAAAATCGAGGATGACGGCGTTCCAACGCGTCTGGATCTGGCAAAATGGCTGGTGTCGCCGAAGAACCCGCTCACGCCGCGCACGGTGATGAACCGCCTGACCAAGCAGTTGTTCGGCACCGGTCAGAGCAAGGTGCTCGATGATCTGGGAGCGCAGGGCGAGATGCCCGCGAATCAGGCGCTGCTTGACTGGCTGGCCTGCGAGTTTGTCGATTCCGGATGGAACATGCAGTACATGGTGCGCACCATTGTGGCGAGCGCCACCTACCGGCAGATATCGTCGATGGCGGACTGCGGGCCGGAGATTTTCGATGCTGCCGGAAGGGAAGCCGCCGAGCGCAATTTGAAGGCGGCCATCGAGAGAGACCCGTACAATCGCGAGTTGGCGCGCCAGGGCACCTTCCGCGTGGATGCGGAACTGGTGCGCGACAATGCGCTGACCATTTCCGGCCTGCTGGTGCCGAAGATTGGCGGGCCCAGCGCCAAGCCTTACCAGCCCGCGCGCTACTGGGAGAACCTGAACTTCCCCGCGCGCGAGTATCAAAACGATACGGGCGAGGGATTGTATCGTCGCGGGCTCTACACGTGGTGGCAGCGGAGCTTCCTGCACCCCAGCCTGCTGGCCTTCGATGCGCCAAGCCGCGAGGAATGCACAGCGGAACGCAACCGCTCGAACATCCCTCAGCAGGCCTTGGTGCTGCTGAATGACCCCACCTATGTGGAGGCTGCGCGCGCCTTTGCGGCACGCATCCTCGCCGAATGCAAAGGCACCGCCGAAGAACGCCTAAGGTGGGCCTGGCAAACGACGCTTCAGCGCGATCCGACTGCCGCTGAAAACAAGACCCTGAACGACCTGTTATCGGAGCAAATCAAAGTAGATCCGACTGGATCCGACTCAATAAACGCTCTCCTGAAAACCGGCGACTCCTCCATTCCCCTAGGCATCGACAAAGCCGAACTGGCCGCCTGGACGCATGTGGCGCGGGTGCTGCTGAACCTCCACGAGACCATCACGCGCTCATGAATCCGCTGTTACGCCGTGCTTTTCTGGGCAGCTCCGCCAAGGGGTTGGGGGCCGTTGCGCTTGTTTCCTTGATGCGGCCTGAGCTGCTGCGCGCCGGTTCCTCAGGCGGCGTGCTTCATTCGTTGCCACTGCCCCAGAAGGCGAAGCGCGTGATCTGGCTCACCATGGCGGGAGGTCCATCACACCTTGAGACGTTCGACTACAAGCCGAAGCTGGCGGCAATGGATGGCAAGGCGATGCCGGACAGCCTCACCAAGGGCCAGCAATTGGCGC
>JAQGPI010000262.1 GCA_028293175.1 Verrucomicrobiaceae bacterium
GTTTGACGCTGATGTCACCGGAGGTCATGGTCACGGTGATGAGGACAAAGCCGTTTTGATTCGGTTCTGGAGTGAAGCGCAGCGTGCGGTCACGACCGGTGCCTTCAATCACAATGTTGGTCACAGGCACTAGACGGGGGTTACTGGAGGTCACGGTCAGGACGGTGTTTTCAAGATGGTCAGTGAAGGGGACAACTTCGCTGGGTGTGTCCTCGGGGGAGGCGCGCTCCGCCATATCCAGCTTGTAGCTGCTGCTCCAGCCCGTACAACCAACGCTGTCGATGGCCTGCACGGTGAGATAGAAGGACCCGCTGCCATTGGCAGTGCCCGACAGCACTCCACTGGGCGAAAGGGAAAGTCCTGGAGGCAAAGCGTTCACAGCCCAGTAGGTCACCGGTCCGATGGCGCCCGTCTGGATGAACGACTGGCTGAAAGGCTGCCCCGTGATTGCATGGGACACTTCTGGATTGATGATCGTTATCTGCGGACAAGCGCCTAAGCCCACGACGACCAGCTCGAAAAGGGAATGTTCGCTGTCGTTACTGGGAATGTGAATGGTGGCCGAGGGTGAACCGCGCGCTTTGGGCGCATAGACAACCGTAAAGGTGGTGCTGCCACCGGGAGGGATCGTACTGTTCTCCGGCTGGCTGATGACAAACTGATCAGCATTTTTGCCTGTCACCGTCAACTTGCCCAGGACAAGGTCTCCCGCGCCTGGGTTCTTGATGGTAAAGGGAACGGGGGTACCTATCGTGGCAATTGTCACACTACCCAACACTTGGGGCGCGGTGTGGCTGGTGAGGGCGAAGCAGTGGTAGCTGCCCGGCCAGATGGAGTCCACATGGGGCATGCTTTCAGGCAAGATGGTCTCGCCATAGCGATCACGTCCCCAGGCCACCACGCTGCCGTCGTTCTTCAGCGCCACGTTGTAGCCCCATCCGGCACCAATGGCCTTCACATCCCGCAGTCCTTCGGGCACGGCTGGCTGATCGGAAGGGAGCGAGCCCCAGATGACCACCGTGCCGTCCTCCTTCAATGCAAGAGTGCGGAAGCCCCCTGCGGCAATCTCGCGCACGCCAGTCAGGCCCTGCGGCACGTAGGTACCTTCATCCCAGGACTGACCCCAGGCAACGACGGTGCCGTCATTCTTGAGCGCCACGCAGTGATAGAACCCTGCGGCGATGGCTTTGACACCCGAGAGACCGGGAGGCACATTGCGCTGCCCGAACTGGTTGGTGCCGCGCACGAGCACCGTGCCGTTCGTCTTTAACACCATGAGGCAGGCAGTGTTCGCCGAGATAGCCCGTACTCCTGTAAGGCCACGAATGCCCGCGCGGATGCCGAAGTTCTCCGTGCCCCACATCACCAGGGTTCCATTGTGCTTCAGTCCGACGGTCCAGGCGTCGCCAGCGGTGATGGCCTTGATACCGCCCAAGCGTTTAGCGACATCCGGCTGGGCATATTGCTCATCGCCCCAGGGCACCACCGTGCCATTGCTCTTCAGCGCCACGGAGTGCTGGAGGCCCGAAGCAAAGGCGACGACGTGATCCAATCCTCTGGGCAGCGTGGATTCGTGGTGGTAGGAATTGGCACCCCAGGCCACTGCGGAAGACAGCAGCTCCAACGGCTTGCCCGCTTCCCTCTCCACGGTGATGCGCGGCGGTCCTGCACGGACGATGACGATGCGATAGGTCTTCGCTCCCTGGCCATTGGCTGCTGTCACGACCACGGTGGCGACGTTAGCGCCTACCTGGAGCGGCAGGGAATAGCCCCGAGGATTGACGAGGACGCCATTGACCTTCACCTTGTCGGTGTCGGCACGGTCGAGGAGGAGATTGGTGTAAGTCGCCGCATTCGGCACCTGAGCCGTGTAGCTGGTGATGGTGCGGTCAAACGCAGGTGTCAGCGTGCTATTGCTAAGTACCAGTCCCGTCAACTCAGCGCCCGATGCCATGGCGACCAAGGCGATGAGAGCCACAAGGCACACCCACCATCCGCAGAGCCGGCTGGCCTGAGGTTGTCGGTGCTGGTGATGCATAGGGTTCATGCTTTACGAAGGCGCAGTAGCGAATGCACGAAGGGAAGGGAAGCCTGGAGAGAGGTAGGCATAGGGTCCATTTGGAATGCAGGTCTCTTCAGCCTCTTCACTCGGTCTGTGCGAGCGGCTTGGTTCAAAGCTTGGGTCTGCGTCTCCATCTTAGGCGCATGGCTCATTGATAGCTCACAACTCGCTTCGGGTGGCAAACAAGTGGTTTGATCCAGTCGGATCAGGTCGGATTTGCCCTCATTCGTGCCCGGAATCCGAGCCTTTTGCTGATAATCACGCGCACCGCCCTCTAGCACCTCCTGCGCCGCAGGATGCCCGATCTCCGCATAAGACCATGGAGCCGCGCTAGCGCTGACGAGCAGCGCTAGGCAGACTGACCACGAGGCTGGGATTTTGATCATCATGTCACCCTCTTCTTGCTCGAAACCGATGATTCCTGACAGCTTCTTTTGCGGGCAGAAAAATAGTCGGAGGAAGAAAGGGGAAGATGACTACGCCAAATCCAGATCGCCGCAATCATGAGACGGCGGTGGACCATTACAAAGCGGTAATGGAAGCGGCCGAGCGTTCCCGAGCGGCCTTACTGGATCTTGAGCACCTTCGACAGCACCTCGGCATCGGTCAAAGGAGGGATCGCCGGGCTAGGCCACTTCGTGCGGAAGGTATCCAGAATGATCTGCGCCACACGGGACTGTGCACTGGTGCCGGGATGGTAGCCGTCACCGCTGTAGGCGTAGGTGGGGCGCGCATCGGCGTCAGCTTTGCGGGCGATCTCCACCCCGCCGATGATGAATTTGCCCGTGATCATGGACTTGGTGAACTCGTATACATTGCCTGCAAAACCGACGGCACGGCTCTTGGTTAAAGCTGCAAGCTGGGTGTTGAGACTGTTAAGCGCGGTGGTGACCCGGGCCGTCTTTACCGTGTTAGTGGGATAAGAATCCTGGATGTGAGGCGAGCAGCCGGGATGAGGCACGGCGACGAGCACGATTTGCAGGCTGGGCCGCACGGCGCGTACGTAGTCCACGATGGCCATGAGATTGTCCCGTGTCTTGTTGATCAAGAGGGTGGGGGATTTGCCGTTGTAAATGTCGCCATAATAGCCGCTCACATCATTGCCACCGGCGAAGATGACCACGCGATTCACGGAGCTTTTGAGTTCTGAGCGCAGGGAATTCTGCCAGATTTGGTCGAACCAGGACTTGCTGTAAAGGCGGTCACGGATCTCCTGGGTTTTGGCCCCTGGGAACGCCCAGTCAAACTCATGGCCCACCAGGCGCGGATCATAGAAAGCCTGGAAGTGCCCGATATCGAACCAAGCGTTGCGCTGCTCAGCCAAAATTTCGATCCAGTTGCGCGCCTTCCAAGAATCGGGGTTCGAGGGGTACAGAGCAGGAAACTCCACCTCATATTCCTTGCTGAGGCTGTCCCCAATGACCAGGCAGTGCTGCCCGGCTTGCGCGCTAGCGTTGAAGAGGCCTAAGGCCACGAAGGCGACCAGAAGAACGTTTTTCATGTTCTTATCATACGCCTTCATGAACCTCTTGGCCAAAAAATCCGCGAGTTTGTGAAAGGGTGGCGGCTTATGTTGCGCCCCCGCAGACTCTTCACAGCATTGACTATCCCAACCACGGGCGTAACGGCTGGCCTGCGTCATGACCATTGCCACCCAGCATCCCGACCTGAAAATCACCCAGCTTACGGAGCATGATGCGCCGGAGCATTATGCGGTGATCGACAGGAACCGCGATCATCTGGCACCCTGGCTGCCATGGGTGCCGCTGGTAAATTCCACCAAGGACATCGCACGCTTTATCGCTGTCTCGCAGGCCGCATGGCAGGGCCGGCGGGAACTGGCCTGCGCTTTACGTTTGAACGGCGGAATCATCGGCGGCATCGGCATCGTGGACTCGGATCAGGAGAACCAATGCGTGAGCCTGGGCTACTGGCTGGACCACGAAATGTGCGGTCGCGGCATCATGACCTTTGCCGTGCGGGCGCTCACGCAGTGGTGCTTTAATGACTTCGCTCGGCACCGGGTGCAGATCCGCGCCGCGCGGGAAAACATTGCCAGTCGTGCTATCCCCGAGCGCCTGGGCTTCATGGAAGAAGGACTGCTGCGTCAGGCTGCCATCGTTGCTGGAATTCGGCAGGACATGGTGATGTATGCGCGGCTGAGGACGGATTAAGGTCTTGGATCTTGCCGGTTTGAATCCTTGAGCAATCCATCCACCCACTTCGGCACCTCCACGCCTGCCGGGCCGGAGATGTGCTCGTCGAAATCGCGGGAGACATCGCTGGGTTCAAGATTAAATTCGATGGCATGGGCTCCGGCGCGTTTGGCGATGGCCACGAATCCGGCGGCGGGATAAACCCTGCCGGAGGTGCCGATGGCGAGGAACAGATCGGCGCGGTGCAGGGCTTCGAGGCATTCGTCTTGAAGATAAGGCATCTCGCCAAACCAAACGATGTCGGGCCGCAGGGTGCCGTCATGGCGACACTTACGGCAAATTGAATCCGCCCCCAGACCGCCATCCCAGGAAGAACGCTGGCCGCATTGAAGGCAGAGGGCGCTGAGGAGTTCGCCATGCATGTGCAGCACTTCAGGGCTGCCGCCGCGCTCGTGCAAATCATCCACGTTCTGAGTAATGAGCGTGACCTCGCCATCGAACTCGCGCTGTAGTCTAGCAATGGCGAGGTGAGCGGGATTGGGCTGCACCGTTTTCAAGGCGGCGCGTCGGAGATTGTAGAAGTGCTGTACCAGCGCCGGGTCACGGGCAAACCCTTCCGGACTGGCGACGTCTTCGATGCGGTGGTTCTCCCACAAACCGTCGCTAGCGCGAAAGGTGGGCACGCCGGACTCAGCGGAAACACCAGCGCCGGTGAGAATGACAATACGCGAGAATCGAGCGCTCATACAGAGGTATACGGCTCATCGCTGATCCTTCGCACTCTGGCAGCAAATCCCAGCGGCAACGCAAACCACAATGCCATCCACACGGCCATGGCGATATCGGCAGGGTAGTGGCGATTCACAAACATGCGCGACCAGCCGACGCTGGTGGCGATGAGGGTAGTAGCAACGCCGAGCGGCGGGGCGGCGATGACCAGCGGGATGGCGGCAGCGAAGGCGGTGGTGGTGTGGCCGGAGGGGCAGGATTGGTAGAGATTGCTGAAACGGGGGCCGTAAAAACCGTCCTGCTTTACCTGCGGTCGGCTGCGGCCAATGCCAAAGCGCAGCACATTGGTGGAAATACCGGCGAAGGCCGCGCACAGCACGGTCATGAGCGCCAGCCGCTTCCAGCGGGGTCGGCAGAAAAGCACACCGGCGAGCCAGAGGGTGATGGCAAGGATGACATTGAAGCCGGGGAAATCGCCCCAATGGCTGATCTCGCCCGCGATGACCAAGGTCTCTTTCGGCACCATGCCAAAGGGCTGGCCACGCACGGCCTTTAAAAGCTCATGGTCATAGGGATGCAGTCCTGCCCAGATGGCGACGAGCAGCAGGATCTGAAAGGTGACAAAGGGCCGCCAGTGACGACGAAACCATTGGAGAGCCCCGCCAATGAGCAGGCTGGTTTCCCGTTTCAGGTCACTTGGGAGAGACATAGCGGACGATGTTGCGATGGTAGATTTCGCATTCCTTCTTGTGCAGCCACAGGCTGTGGACAAAGGTGGCGGCGACGATGACCAGCACGGCACCGCTGACCATGGAGCCTTTGCCGCCAGCGCTGGCCAACAGGGCGATGATGCCCACGGCTGCCACGGAGTAATAAACCCAGGCGCTGCTCTGGCGGCGCTCAGTCTGTTCCACGATCAGCGGATGGAAGGTGGAGCTGATGGTGGCGGCCACGCGCGGCTCCGTGGACACGCGCATCTTTAAGTACCAGTACACGCTGCCCGCTGAAAGAATGATGACCACCAGCGCAAGCATCCGCATCTTGCTTTGATCCATGAGGAGGCCTGCGAGCAGGAAGACCATACCCAGGCCGAGCCCAAAAACTGGCAGAGGCTCCAGCAACAGATGCAGGTACTCAGGGTCCTGCAGGCTGTGCCAGAGCTGGGTCAGTTCGCGCATCATGGGATGTCAGAACAGTTCGGTTTGAGCGGTGTGTGGCGGGATGAGACCCAGCTTGCGATAGGCGGAAGGCATGGCCACACGGCCGCGCGGCGTGCGTTTCACATAGCCTTGCATCACCAGGTAGGGCTCGTGTACTTCCTCTAAAGAGGTGGCGTCTTCGCCCACCACCACCGCCACGGAATTGAGGCCCACCGGACCGCCGTCGAACTTGTGAATGATGGCCTCCAGCACCCGCTTGTCCATTTCATCCAGTCCATCCTCATCAATATCACGCATGGAGAGCGCGGCGGAGGCGACGGCTTCGGTCACCTCGCCACCTGCTCTCACGGTGGCGTAGTCGCGCACCCAGCGCAGCAGATGATTGGCGATGCGGGGGGTGCCGCGCGAGCGACGGGCGATCTCATGTGCGCCCCCGTTCTCGATGACCACATTCATGAGGCGGGCGGAGCGCAGCAGGATGTGCTGGAGTTCGGCCACGGTGTAATAATCCAGGCGGTTGGGAATTCCGAAGCGCGAACGCATTGGCGCGGTGAGCATGCCAGCGCGAGTGGTGGCGCCCACCAGGGTGAAGGGCGGCAGGTCGATACGGATGGTGCGCGCCTTGGGCCCCTGGTCGATGATGATGTCGAGCCGGAAGTCCTCAATCGCCGGATACAGGTACTCCTCGATGCTGGGGTGCATGCGATGGATTTCATCAATGAACATGATGTCCCGGTCTGCCAGATTGGTGAGAATGCCCGCCAAATCGCCTGCGCGCTCGATCTGCGGTCCGCTGGTGGTGTGCAGCTTGGAGCCCACGGCATTGGCGATCAAATTGGCGAGGGTGGTCTTGCCGAGGCCCGGCGGCCCGCACAGCAGCACGTGGTCCAGGGGCTCGTTGCGCAGCTTCGCCGCCTCAACCATCACCATCAGTTGCTCCTTCACCTTCGTCTGGCCGTGGAACTCCTCGAAGTCCGTAGGCCGGAGCGCGAGGTCAAAGGGTGAGTCGGGGTCGTTGAGGACGGGATTCAAGGTGGTGCAGCATTAGGTTTCGCGCTCCCACCTTTCAAGCTCCCATTTTGGCGGACGACGAGGGAGCCAGTAAAAAGGCGCGCAGGAGAACCCTGCGCGCCTTTGATGTCATATGGATGGATTAGAACTTGTAGCGCACACCGACCTGCACTGTCTCAGCATAGCGCGAGAAAATGCCGCGCAGGGCAAGGTCCACATGCGGGGCGATCTCATAATAGGCACCAGCAAAGCCTTCCCAGTTGTCGCCATCACCCAGATCGTAGCACGTGGCGCCAGCACGGAGCTCGATACAGCCAAACTTCGCACGCAGGTGGGGCTGAACAAACCAGCCGTTGTTGCTGCCGCCATTATTGACGCCAGAGAAAGCACCGCCAGCTTCGACCACGAAATCAATGCGACTGGTCAGAGGAATATGCGCACCGAGTCCAACATTGGAACCCCAATAATCCACGTCGTCGCCCCATGCCTGGAGACCCGTGGCGTGGATGAAGAGGTTGTTGGTTAGGGCGTAGGAGATTTCGGCGTTCACGCCGTTGGCATTTTGGTCGTCTTTTCGCCCCCAGGTGTGGACGTAATCCAGCTCGAAGTTGGAATAGGAGATGCCTTCAGGGCACTCAGGAGGAGCGGGGGGAGCGATGACGCTCTTGGCATCCTTGCCGGTGGTGCCAGCAAAGGCGGATGTCATGACCGCTGCGGAAGCGACGAGAGTAACGGTGAGCTTTTTGATCATTGTAGGTTGGTGTCTCGAGTTGGTTGAAGTGCTGTGCCCGGGAGACGACGCCAGCGATGAATTCCGTTTAGAACGGACCAGAGGACAGGTTATAGACAATAATGTTTTTTAGGCAACTGTTGTTTCAGCTAGGATAACTTGCACGGATTCGCCCCCTGCCCGATGCTGGTATGGTCATGGCACGCATCCTCCTCGGCATAACCGGCTCCATTGCTGCCTACAAGGCAGCGGATATCGCCAGCCAGCTCACCAAGCTGGGCCATCAGGTGACGTGCATCATGACGAAGTCCGCGCTGGAATTCATCACACCGCTGACCCTGCAAACGCTCTCGCGCCAGCCGGTGATCACGGACCTCTTTGCGGAAAAGGAAGGCTGGCAGCCAGGTCACATCCAGCTCGCGGATGATGCAGAGCTCCTGCTGATCGCCCCGGCCACGGCTAACATTTTGGCCGAGCTCGCCCATGGCGGCGCCTCAGATGCGCTGGGTGCCATTGCTCTCGCGACGCGTGCGCCGGTGCTGATAGCGCCCGCCATGAATGGCAAGATGTGGCTCCATCCCGCCACGCAGCAAAACGTCACCACGCTGAAAAGCTGGGGCCATGAATTCATCGAACCCGCCGAGGGCTTGCTCGCGTGCGGCTACGAAGGGGTAGGTAGGCTGGCTCCTGTAGAGAGTATTGTGACGCGTGCGGATCAGAAGGTAAAAGGCTGATGCGCGGAGCCTAGGGCAGAAGGGGACGATTGCGGGCGGAGCGGCGGGTCTTTTCATGGAAATTATGGTAAATACCATTTATTTGTTGATTGTTAACGAATATAAAATTATAGGAGTAGTTAAGCATCCTGGCGATCTGCCTAGGCGGCCGCAGCGACAACTGAATAAAAATCTCAAAACTAAGACTTTATGACAATTATAAAATTCATAACAACGCGGTTGCTGTAGCGGTCAATGTAGTGGTATTATAATAAAATCATATTTCACTATACCGGCGCATCACGAGTGAGGAATCTCCCACAAACCGACCTGATGACTGTAACTAACTCCCCGTCCCGCCTGCTTGCTCGCAGTCCGGACAAAGGAGCCGGTGCGGTGCGTTTGTGTATGCAAAGCCTGCTCGCTGCGCTGCTGGTCCTGGCGGGCTTTGCAGCGCCAAAAGCAATGGCCCAGGCAAGCACCATGCGGGTGGGAAATCTGGTGTGGTCCGACACTAATAACAACGGTCTCAAGGATGCCAATGAAGTGGGCATTTCAGGCCTCACCGCTCAGCTCTGGCAAGCCGGCCCCAACGGCATTGAGGAAGATGGTGGCGGTGATGACATCAAGGTGGGTGCCGACGTGGTGACCGACATCAATGGCAATTACCTCTTCACTTCGCTCTCTCCGGGGAGTGACTATTATGTGCGCATTCCATCGCCACCGCCGCTGTATCCGCGATCAAGCACGATGCAGGTGACAGCGGACAACGGCGTGGACAACGACAACAACGGCCAGCAGACCGTGTCGGGTGCGGCGGTGAGAAGTCCCAAGTTCACCCTCGCGCTGGGTGGCGAACCGGGCATTTCGGTGGATGGCGACAACAGCGACGGCGACATGACCGTGGACTTCGGTTTTGCCAATCCCGATCCGGCGTATGCCAGAAATGTGTTAGACAACCCCAGCTTTGAATTTGACGGCGCGCCCAACACCACTGGCGCGCCTGCTGCCATTTTGGGCTACAACGGCGCAGGCACCACGTTTGCAGGAGCGAAAAACGCCCTGCAATGGTCGGGCAGCGTCAACAGCATCAGTTCGTTCAGCGAGCCCATCCGCAACATGCAGGTGTTTGCCATCGGCAGCACGGCCAAGGTATCGTGGGTGGAGAGCGCCAAGGCGCGCAACGGCCGTCGTTACATGCTGTTCGAAGGCACCAACGCCTGTCTTGACACCCGCGTTCTGGGCGGCGGCAACTGGAGTTCAAAACTTCAGGCCGGTCACACATACGAGTGGGGCGTGTGGGCCGATACGGCGAGCGCGGCCGCCTCTTCTTTCCTGCTTGACATGGGTGCGGCGGACCAGATCATCACCGGCCCCCATGGCGTGAAGTACCAGTACTACACCGCATCGCAGGAGTTGTGGACCGGCAGCCCTGCCGCCTTCAGCGCGAGCAACTACACGGGCTGGACCGAAGCGACTGGCAATGCCACCAAACCGCAATGGCACAAGTACACGCTGCAGTTTACTATCGTGCCCACGGCTACGGCAGACCAGATTGATTCGCTCAGTTTTGTGCTCAGTTCCGGTACCAACAGCGGCCCGATCGCCATTGATGATGTGTACCTCGCCGAAGTGCTGGCGAATACGGACTTCGGCGATTACCCCGGCTTTCCTTCGGCCTCCAATGTAGTAAGTCCGGACCTCAACATTGGCATCAATCCGACCGATGGTGAGCAAACCAATCCTGCCAGCGGGCTGGCCACGGCGGATGACAACACCGGGGTGCCCAGCGATGAAGACCTGGTGATGCCCACAATCTATGCGGGCGTGCCCAAGGTCCTCTCGATTCCTGTCACGCGCCTTGCCGGCATCTCAGACGCACGCCTCGGCGTGTGGGCAGACTGGAATGGCGACGGCCTGGTGCTCGGCCCTGGCGAGACGATGACCACCAACACGGTGGTGAATACCGGCTTTGTGAATGTGACGCTCACTGCGCCGGTGGGATCAGAAGGCACGCGCTACATTCGTTTCCGCATCCAGTCCGGTGCCACCGATGTGGCCTTCAGCGGAGCCAGCGCGCTACCCGGTGAAGTGGAAGATTACGCGATCACCGTACTGGCCTGCCCGCCGCTCAATGTGGTCGGCCCCGCGCCTTATCCGACGGGCGCGGTGGGCATCGCCTATCCTAACCAGCAGTTTACCGTCTCCGGCGGCACTGGCCCTTATGCATGGTCGTTAAACCCGCCCATCCCTGGCCTGACCATCTCTTCCACCGGCCTTATCTCAGGCGTCCCCACCGCTGGCGGCACCTACAACACGACGGTGCAGGCTATGGACACGATTGGATGCAGCGGCAGCGCGGCGTTCAACATTACCATTCACAACTGCCCTTCCGAACAGCCCTTCATTGCCGGGCACAATTATACGATCAGCGTCGATACCAACGTTATCTCCGCCATGTGGTTCCGCGACACCGGCTCCGGAGCTTCATCGATCCCCGGCGCGACGAGCCTTACCTACACGGTCACGCAGCCTGGTACTTATACATGGATCGGGCTGGACGTCACCGGCTGCTTGGTGCAGGGCTGCTGTCCGATCAGCTACTCCAGCCTCGATTACGGCGACTACCTTGCGGATGCGGCGGATACACAGCGCGCCTGGGCCGCCATTGATACCAATCTCCGCATGGGCACGATTCCAACCGATGCCGATGATCCCGTGGTGAAGCCCGCCAATGCTCTGGCCAATGCGGATGATGGTGACGGCAACGACGACGAAGACCTAGCCATGCCTACGGGCGTGGTCATCGGCGCACCGATGACTTTCACCGTGCCGGTGCTGAATAACACCGGCGCTAATGCCTACCTGAGCATCTGGGTGGATTACAACAACAACAACTCGCTGGAAGACGCGGGCGAACTGGTGGTGAACAGCCAGGTAATTGCTTCGCAGGCTTCGTCACAGACGAAGACCTTTACGGTGAATGTGCCTTTGAACGCGGACCTCTTGCGCAATCATTGGGTGCGCTTCCGCCTCAATTCCGCTCCAAATCCGCCATCGTTTGCGAGTGCCGCGCTCGGTGAAGTGGAAGACTACCTGCTGCCGATCACTCCGCCGACCCGCGACTACGGCGACTACAACAAGTTTGCCATCGCCAGCAGCACGGCCTCCAGTTCCGTGTTTATGGGCCCTATTGCTCCGGATGCTGACGCGGTGCCCGCCCTTTCCGCCACTGCCGACGGCGATGACACCACTGGTGTTGATGATGAAGACGGCGTGACGTTTGGCGTGGTCAATGCCGGTCAGAATGCCAGCGTGGTGGTGAAGGTGACAAACTCATCTGCCGCGCCTGCCTACCTCAACGCCTGGATTGATTTTAACAATGACGGTCTGCTAACTGGCGCGGGCGAGCAGATTGCCGCGAACATTGTGGTGGCCCCTGGCACCGCCAATCAGAATCAGACCATTAGCTTTGCGGCGCCCAGCATTGCCTCCGGCATTGTGGGAGCCCGCTTCCGTATCACCGATACGCAGAATCCCACTTCTGTGAGCGACAGCGGCAATGGCGAAGTCGAAGATCATCTGTGCACGGTCACCTGCTCGCAGATCACCCTCACTCCTGCCACGCTGCCTGATGGCGCGGTGAACGGTGTTTACAACCAGGCGCTGACAGCCACGGGCGGCACGGCTCCGTACACCTGGGCAATTACTAGCGGCTCACTTCCTTCTGGCATGACGCTCGGCCCAGCCACCGGCATTGTCGGTGGTACGCCCACCGGAACTGTGAATGCCCAGCCCGTTACGGTTCAAGTGACCGACAGCACAGGTTGTAAAGGCACTCGCAGCTACACGCTCACCGTTCGCAGCATGCGCGTGGGCAATCTCGTGTGGGCTGACCTTAATCCTAACGGCATCCGTGATTCATCCGAGTACGGCATCCCTTCTCTCACGATGGAACTTTGGTCCGTAGGCACCAATGGCGTGGCCGAAAACGGGGCAGGAGACGACTTCAAGGTGCGCGGCGATGTGCAGACCGATATCAGCGGCGCTTACAGCTTCGTCGACGTGCCGCCCGGCAATCTCTATGTGCGCGTCCCCACGCCGCCGCTGTTCTTTCCTTCAGTAACAGCGCCGGTAGTGAGCCTCGACAATGGCATCAACAATGACAACAACGGCGTGCAGGCCGGTAGCGGGCAGCCAGTGACCAGCCCTGTCATTGCTCTGGCACTGGGCACTGAACCCGCCGCAGGTGTGGACGGTGATGACACGGATGGCGATGCCACGATCGACTTTGGCTTTGCCGAGCCGGATGCCTGTTATCGCCTCTCCGGCAATCGTTTTGACAATGCCAGCTTTGAATTGGCAGGCACCAATCCTGCGGCCCCCAACGGCGGTACGCCGGTGGCGGTGAACGGCTTCACCAGCGGCACCACCGGGTTTGGGTCCAATGTGAATGCTTATCAGTGGGTCGGCGGTACCAATGGTTCTTCCTTGCTCGGCCTGCCTGTGAATCGCGCCTTGGTAAACGTGACCACTCCTGGTTCCAAGCTCTCATGGGTGGAGAGCTTGAAAGCCCGCCACGGCAAGCGGTATCTGCTTCTGGAAGGCAGCAATGCCCGCATCGATATGCGCGCTTTCAACGGCGGCAACTGGAGCTCAATGCTAGCGGCCGGTAGCGAATGCGAGGTCGCCGTGTACGCGGATACGGCGAGTTCCGCTTCATCCTCCTTCTTGCTCGATATGGGAGCGGGCGCTTCCATTATCCAGGTGATCTCCGGTCCGGCTCCTGCATTCTATCAGAACTACATTGCGCCACAGTCAGAATTCACAGGTTCCACGGGTACCTTCAGCGCTGGCGATTACAACGGCTGGAGCGAGGCCACGGGCAACACGATCAAGCCCGGTTGGCGCAAGTTCACTTGGCGTTTCCGCATTTCCGGCACGGCAACGGCATCGGAAATTGATGCGCTGCGTATCACACTCAGCAGCAGCACCGGCAGCGGCCCTATCGCCGTTGATTACACCTACCTTTGCAGCACCATTGCTTCCTCCACCCTTGCGCTTGGTGGCACGGTGTGGAACGACCTCAATAACGATGCCAACCAGGCAGCGACTGAAACCGGAGTCGGCGGTGTGCAGGTGACGCTCAAAGGACTCGGTGCTGATGGCCTTCCTTACACAGCGGATGATACCACCGTGGCCGGCCCGATCACCACTGGGGTGACTGGCAACTACACCTTCAGCGGTCTCGCTCCTGGCAATTACTATGTGGTGCTCTCGCCGCCAACCTCCTACCCGCAATCCTCCGGCACGCCCA
>JAQGPI010000281.1 GCA_028293175.1 Verrucomicrobiaceae bacterium
CACACATGGCCCGCAAAGGTGTTCTGCGCAAAAGTCCCTCCTGGTGGCACCCTGCCATAGCTCCTTGGTTTGCCTTCCGTTGTGATCCAAAGGCATTCCATCTCCTCCTCCAGATGGTTGATGAAGCGCACATGCGTCGGTTCTCCGCCGGCCTTCGATGCGTGGGGATCAATGGTCAAAGATGACGAGGACAGCCCGGGCTCCGCAGGCAGACCAAGCCCCGCCTTGTCCGCCGCCTTGGTCTTCATGCCCGTTTCCGCCTCGACTAAAACAAACTCCTGGGTCTGGATCCCTGTCTGCACCCGATACCAGAAGCGCTTGTTGTCTGGCAGCCAGTGGGCGTCTACCCGATCACGGAATACCTTGTCGTTCGTCCGCTTCGATAGCGACATCGCCCGTTCATAGTCCGTCTTTGATCCACCCTGGCCGTAAACGGCCGGAAGCATTGAAAGCGCCAACGTGATTGTTAAAAATAGTCGTGTCATGCAGGTCTAAAATCACCACTGCGCAGCTTCAGGCTTCGGTTTGACAAGCGTCAGCACATTTTTGGCGGTGATGGCTTCATGGAAGACAATGACCGTGCCGCGCGGCGCTTGTTCCGCCTCCTTCTTTGCGGCCTCGCTATCGTCTTTGGGGTCGAGAGGGTCTTCCATCACCGGCTCGATTTCGGACACATGGCCGACCGCATTGCCGAAGGCATCGATCACCGCGGAGCCGCTGGAGCCCTGCGCCCAGTCATTGGTCACACACATCCATACCGGCATTTCATCCGAGATTTTTCCATGCTTGCCCGCCGCTTTCTCTGCTTCCTCGTCGTGCAGAAAGGGTCGTTTGACGAAGCGGTTCACGATGCCTTCCGCATAGAAGCCACGGCGGTCCAGCGGATCGCTGAAGCACACGACTTTATCGCCCGGCACCACATCCACAGAGAGCGGCAGCGGCGCAAACTTTCCGCCCTTGATCTTCAGAATGGCACAGTCAGTGGCGAGATTTACCGCCAGGATTTCCGTGATCGGATAGACCTTGTCATCATCATCCACGGCAATCAGATAGCCTTCGGTGACATCATCCTCGTGGCTCACCACATGCCCACAGGTAACCACCGTGTCTTCAGTGAGTGCATAGCCGCCCGAGAGGCCCACTTTTAGCTCCTTTTCATCCTCCGTCTTATCGAACCATCCCACGCGGATATGGCCTTTGCGGGCGCGTTTCCACAGGTCGCGACTGTCGAGCTTCGTGGTTCCCGCAGACGCCAGTTTCAACTCGCAGGTCTTGCGGTTCATCTGCTCATCCGTCTTCTTAAAGTCCAGAAGCTGGCCGTTCTTCTTTAGCGTCCGGCACTGATCCCGGATCGCCGCCGTGGGTTCGGCGTTGTTGCCCTCATTGTACACCGGCACGTCCGGAGTCTGTGCGAAGGCCATGGCGGAAAGGCCAGCGAACAGCAGTGGGGCGATGCAGCGGATGAAATTCATGCGGCCCATTATGGGGCGTTTTTTCAAAGCTCAATCGCTCGTTTCAAGAGGTTCGCGGTGATCCTCTGCACGCGCTTGTCCGGCCCGTGCGGCCTGCTCCAGTGACTCCAGGGAAGGATGTGCCCCGGCGGAGTGCTCAATCCTTGGGCCCACCAGATCGTGGTAGCATTGAAAACAAAATTGCCCTTCGGCCCGGGATAGATGGTGGCGGCGTACTTGCCTAGCTTGGTACCGCCAGCCCACACGTTCCCCTCGGCTACGACTTCAAGGCCCTTGCGCTCCAAAGCGGGCTCGCCGTGAAATTCCCAGCCCACCAAGCCGGGAATGCTATCGCCCTTCTTCATGCCGGTGCCTTCGAAGATCCAGTGCTCAGGCTTCGCGCAAGTCCAGTCACCGCCACCGTTGAAAGGCACCGTAGTGCGAGCCCCGATGAGATCGCGTTCATCAGGACCGGGATTTTCAAAGGGTCCAAGCACTTTCGAATACGCGGCCTTCTCCTCTTCGCGAAACTCTCCGTAGCAAGTCTCGCGCGTGAGCCTGCGCAGCTTGTCACCGCGAGCGTTGGCGGTGAAAGGCGTGACCATGTAGCAGTCATTGGCCGAAAGGAACATCACATTCACGCCTTCTGTGATAGCTGTTTTCACACTGTGATACTGCCGGATGTCCCAGTACTCATCATGGCCCACGCTCAGCAACGTCTTGCAGCGCGTGATGTTAGCCGCCTCCAGGAGGTCGCTGTTCGAGCAGTAGGTCACATCATAGCCCTGCTCCTCCAGCCAGTAGCATAGTGGGAAATCCCACATCAGAAACTCGCCGCTGCCCACGCTCTGCGCGCTCTCATAGATCTGGCAGTACTTGCCATAGGGCCGGTCAAAGCTCACCGAGACATCGGGTGCATGTGCTGCGCGCGGATCGGTGTACAAGCTCCAGCCATCCGGCCAGCGGTTGTATGCCTGCCAGGTGTTGTCGCTCACTTGAAACAGAATGTCCGCAGGGCGGTCATCCTTCACGACGAAGATCACATAGCTCTGCCAATACGGCTGGTCGCTGCTCTCCGGCAACGTGGAGAGGCGGCCCAAGTAAACGCCGCTAGGCCAGTCATCGGGAATGTTGAGGCTTGTAGATGACTCCCAGGCACACTCGCGCAGACGTTTCTCACCAATCGGAGGATCTGGCTGCTTGCGGCCTTGAAATGGCCCCAGCGTGGTCATGTGGCGAGATCCCGCACCGCCGTAGTAACCCATGCGGAAGATCTCCAACTGAAAGCGGCTCACCTGACTGGTGCTCACAAAGAACTCAATATTCTCACCAGCCTTCACCGACTGCTTCGAGCAGTAGCCTTCCACATTCGCCGCACGGAAGCCTTTGGCCGAATCCAGCATCACACGGGTGAGCTGAAAATCAGCGCCCAGCTTTGCGTTCTCCGCTTTTACGAAAGCAGGCTTGTGAGCCGCTGCTGGCACTGCCGACACTTGTTGCGATGCTAGCGCGGCGGCGCTTGTGGTCTTGATGAAGTTTCGGCGGTCCATGGGCAGAATACGGGATGAAAACCCTTTCTGTCGCAGCAAGCCCCGTTTGTGGACAAGATTGCTGTAGTGACAGACGCTACAAATTGGGGTTAGAGTAGCTTTAATGCGCCACTTTTCCCTAACCATGGCTTTC
>JAQGPI010000296.1 GCA_028293175.1 Verrucomicrobiaceae bacterium
TACACATGAAAACCACTATTCGCATTGGCTCCTCCCTCACCGTGCTTGCCGTCGCCGTGGCATTTGCAAGCGCGCTGAAGGCCAATCCCGCACCAGCTCTAGCTGCGCCGCCTGCACCTGCGGCTCCTGTCGCTGCGCCAGCAACGGTGGCTAGTGTTGACTTCGTCCGCGACATCCAGCCCTTGCTAGAGACTCGTTGCTTGGACTGCCACAACCCGAACAAGGTGAAAGGTAAGCTGTTGATGGACACGGTGGCGAACCTATTCAAGGGCGGTGAGAAAGGCGCAGCCATTGTCGCAGGCCACCTGGACCAGGGCGAACTTCTCAAGCGCATCGTGCTGCCGAAGGGGGACGATGATATCATGCCACCGAAGGGTGACCCGTTGACGGCGGCTCAAATTGGCCAGATGAAGCAGTGGATTGCCGCTGGCGCCAAGGTGCCGGACGGCCTCGTGATGGCTCCGAAGTCTGCAGAGGAAATCAAGGCTGCCGCCGCGCTGCAAGCGAAGCTGGGCGGGCTGCAATCCATCGAGATTCTGCCCCCGGACTTCAATCTGGAAACCCTGCGTGACAGTCACAAGGCAATCGTGATGGCGCGTTTCGCCGATGGCACCACCCGCGATGTGACCAAGAACGCTAATCTCACCGTTGCCAATACAAAGCTGGCCAAGCTGGATGGTGATGTGTTGCTGCCCCTCGAAGATGGCACCACCGAAGTGACCGCGAGCCTAGCAGGCAAGTCGGCCAAGGCGGCACTGGTAGTGAAGAGTTCCAAAACGGACCGCCCGGTTTCATTCAAGCTCGACATCATGCCGATCTGGATGCGCTCTGGCTGTAACCAGGGTGGCTGCCATGGTGCTGCTCGCGGCAAAGATGGCTTCCGCCTGTCCCTTTTCGGCTTCGATCCTGACGGTGATTACGTTCGCCTCACCCGGGAAATGGTGGGTCGCCGTATCAACTTGGCGATTCCCGAAGAAAGCACGCTGGTGGAGAAGTCCATCGGGTCTGTTCCACATAGCGGCAACCAGCTCTTTGATGAGAAAAGCCAGTATTACAAGACGCTGATCGAGTGGATCAGCAACGGTACACCTAAAGACCCCGACACTGTGGCCAAGGTGACCGGCATCGAGATTTATCCAAAGCAAGCGGTGCTGGAAGGCCGCAACGCCACCCAGCAGATCACGGTGCGGGCCACGTACTCTGACGGCACGGATCGCGATGTGACCAATCTCGCGCTGTTCATGTCGAACAACGACCCCACCGCTGCCGTGAGCAAGAGCGGCCTGGTGACTTCTGGAGACCGTGGCGAGGCCTTTGTGCTGGCTCGTTTCAATGTCTTCTCCATCACCTCGCAGATCCTGGTGATCCCGGACAACCTGAAGTATGAGCGGCCGAAGCTGGCTGAAACGAACTACATCGACAAGCTGGCCGATGAGAAGCTGCACAAGCTGCGTATCCTTCCCTCCGGCATCTGTAGCGACGCTGATTTTGTGCGCCGCGCCTTCATTGATGTGATCGGAGTGATGCCGAAGACCGAAGAAGTGCAGTCCTTCATGGCGGATGCGAGCCCGAACAAGCGCGAGGCGCTGATTGACACGCTGCTGCAACGCAAAGAGTTCACCGAAGTGTGGGTGATGAAGTGGTCCGAACTGCTGCAAGTACGCAGTGGCGTGAACAACAACACCGCGCCGTTCTACAAGAATGCACTGCTCTATTACAACTGGCTGCAGGATAAGATCGCCAAGAATCAGCCGCTTAACGAGATCGTGGTGGAACTGCTCTCTGCCTCCGGCGGTACGGTTTCCACTCCGGCGGTGAATTATTATCAGACTGAAGTCGACCCGATCAAAGTAACGGAGAACGTGGCGCAAGTGTTCATGGGCATGCGCATCCAGTGCGCTCAGTGCCATAACCATCCCTTCGACCGCTGGACGCTCGATGACTATTATGGCTGGAAGTCCTTCTTCATGCAGATTGGTCGCAAGCAAACGGATGACCCGCAGGAAGTGATCGTGTACAATAGCAAGGGTGGCGAGGCCACGCATCCGGTGACTAACGCTCGGGTAAAGCCTAAATTCCTTGGTGGCGAAGCTCCAGAGCTGAAGCCCGGTGAGGACCGCCGTGTGGCAATGGCCAAATGGATCGCTTCACCGCAGAACTCCTATTTCTCTAGCAATATCGCCAACATCATCTGGCAGCACTTTACTGGAGTGGGCATCGTTGACCCGGTGGACGACGTGCGCATCAGCAACCCGCCCTCTAATCCTGAACTGCTCGACGCCCTGGCGAAGAAGCTAGTGGAGTACAACTTCGACATGCGCAAGTTCGTCAAGGACATCACCATGTCGATGACCTATCAGCGTTCAGCCATCACCAACGACAGCAACGTGGGTGACAAGCGCAACTTCTCCCATGCCATGGTGCGCCGGGTGCGCGCCGAGGTGCTGCTGGATGCGGTTTCGCAGGTGACCAGCACCCCGAACAAATTCCAAGGCCTGCCTCTCGGTGCCCGTGCCGTGCAGATCGCTGATGGCGCGGTGACGAACTACTTCCTCACGACTTTTGGCCGTGCCAGCCGCACCACAGTCTGCTCTTGCGAAGTGAAGATGGAGCCCACTCTGTCCCAGGCTCTGCACCTCATGAATGGCGACGCGGTGCATGAGAACATCAAGAAGGGCAAGGTGGTGGCCAGCCTCATGAAGGAAGGCAAGACGGACAAAGAGATCGTTGAAGACCTCTACCTGCGCTGCTTTGGCCGCCGGCCCTTGGACAAGGAAACCGCCGCTATTCATCAAGCCATCGCCGAATCCGCGGACAGCCGTCAGGCCGTGTTAGAAGATGTGTTCTGGGCGCTGCTGAACTCGAAGGAGTTTTACTTTAATCATTGATGATGAACGTCTAAAAACAGCCGGCGGAGGACCTTCGAGCTGTTTTCATACGGAGCTACATGTGGCCAAAAAGGTCCGTTTCGGGCCATCGGATAACTTCCCGAGCCGCCGCGTGGATGGAATTGTGAATGTCCAGCGTCACGGGATCGAAAGAGGCGGGGCGTGAATTGAAAAGCACGGCCCAGTCAAAGCCATCGCCCAAGCGTTCCAGGACGGTCTTAGTGCCGGGCAGTCCGCCCACCTGCCAGAGGTCGGGCCTCCCGCCCTGGCCCTTGGGCTTCACCAGCCAGCCCAGACCTTGATACGCACCGGTGCCTCGCGAGCCGGGCGCTTCGCTGGTATAGATGGCTTGCAAGGTAACGCTTTTCAGCAAGGGCGAAGAAGCCCGTTCGTCCAGGGCAGTGGCAAAACGCAACAGGTCGGTCACGTTGGCGATCCAGCCGCCGTTCGCATCGTTGGCTTCCAGAGAGAAACTACCATAAGGCCAGGGCACGGGGGAGGGCACCTTGGGAAAAACGCTGCCTCCCTGAGTGTTATCGCAATGGTAGTAGCTCACCTCATCAGACTGCGCGCTGAGGGTGCGGCCAAGATCCATGTGGCGGATGCCGCAGGGCGAAAATACCAGGTGGCCCATCGCGCTTTCATAGTTGTCGCCAGTGACCGATTCGACCACCCGGCCCAGCAGACAGTAGCCAAAGTTACAGTAGGAAAAGCGGGTGCCGGGCTCAAAATCCAGCCTGCGACCTAGCATCCAGCGCACCGTAGTCTCGGCATCCGCCGGTCCTTCGATGCCTGCCGCACGGGAGATTTCCCGGCTTTTGAACATGGCATCCCCACTCGTCGCCTTGTCCCAGCCGCCTGTGTGATTGAGCAGGTGACGGATGGTCACTTTCGTCCAGCGGGCATCCACCATGTCACCATTAAGCGGTGTCAGTCGCAGGTGTGGTAAGACCGGTTCATCTAGCCCCAGTTTTCCCTGCTCCACCAACCGTAGCACCGCTGCCGCTGTAAAGGGCTTGGTCACACTAGCAATGCGAAACCGCGACTTCGCCTCTACTACCGTACCGCGTTCTTTGCTGGCAAGCCCGAAACCCTTTGCATAGACCAGTTTTCCCGCGCGAGCGATGCCAAGAGCGCCGCCGGGGATGCCATGTTTTGACAGTAGTCGGGCCATTGCGACATCAAGGGGAGCGGTGGCAGAAGTCTCCGAGCGCACCACCGCCGGAAAGCCAATGCTGGAAGCTGCCATAGCCATTGCCTGCCTGCGGGTGAGAGCCATTTTACCAGATTGGCATGGAAGCTGGCGCATTGCATCCCCGAAACGATGCTTGCGCGCCAGGGATGCGTTGCTTATAAGCGGGAAGCGAATCGGGGCGGCAGCCTATCATTGGAACGCATCCGTCGCTTTGATTTCATGACACCCTGTAGACTTCTCATCACTGGCGGCACCGGATCCTTTGGCAAAGAATTTGTCAAAACGGTGCTTGAGCGACAGCCCGAAACGGAACGTCTGGTGATTTTCTCCCGCGACGAGCTCAAGCAGTTTGAGATGGCGCAGGCATTTCCGGCCTCCAAATACCCGCAACTGCGTTTCTTCATTGGTGACGTGCGTGACAAGGAGCGCCTGATGCGCGCCATGGAGGGCATCGATACGGTGGTCCATGCGGCCGCTCTCAAGCAGGTACCCACGGCGGAGTATAATCCGTTTGAGTGCATCAAGACCAATGTGTTAGGCGCGGAAAACGTCATCGAAGCCTGCCTTGCCTCCGGCGTCTCCCGTGTGGTGGCGCTCTCCACTGACAAGGCCGCTGCACCGATCAACCTGTACGGCGCCACCAAGCTCTGCTCCGACAAGCTCTTTGTCGCCGCCAACAACATCCGCGGACGTCACAATATTAAGCTTTCCGTGGTACGATACGGCAATGTGATGGGCTCGCGCGGATCCGTTATTCCATTCTTCATGGAGCGGCGCAAAACCGGCACTCTGCCAATCACCGATACGCGCATGACCCGTTTCAACATCACCCTTCAGGAGGGGGTGGAGATGGTGCTTCATGCCCTGGAACGCTCCCTGGGCGGCGAGATCTTTGTACCAAAGATCCCCAGCTACCGCATCATGGATGTGGCGGATGCCATCGGGCCGGAATGCGACAAGCCTGTAGTGGGCATCCGCGCCGGTGAAAAAATTCACGAGGAGATGGTGACTGAGACAGATGCGCTGCAAACCATCGCTACCGCCAAGGACTACATCATCGTGCCGATGCTGCATTTGAAGGATCAGCAGCAGGTGATGGCGGAATACTGCAAGCATCATAGTGGTGCTCCTGTGCCTGAAGGCTTCTCATACAATTCGGGCCGGAACACGGACTGGCTTAGCGTGGACCAGATCCGCGATCTGATCCGGCAGCATGTGGACGCGTCGTTTGCGTAAGTGTGTTCCAGATTTGACCCTTGATGAACGTGCTGCCTTACGGACGCCAGTCGATCAGCGAGCAGGACATCGCTGCCGTTGTTGAAGTGCTTCGCTCTGATTTCCTTACTCAAGGCCCGGCAATCGGTCGTTTTGAGAGTGCTGTGAATGACTGGTGTGGCTCCCGGCATGGCGTCGCCATCTCAAATGGCACTGCCGCCCTGCATCTGGCCGTGAAAGCCCTCGGCGTGGGGCATGGCGACTGGGTTTGGACATCCCCGATTACTTTCACTGCCTCTGCCAATTGTGCCCGCTACTGCGGGGCCAGGGTGGACTTTGTGGATGTCGATCCCGGCACGGTGAATCTCTGTCCCGACCGTCTGGCGGCCAAACTGGAGATTGCGGAGAAAAATGGCACCTCGCCGAAGGTGGTAATCCCCGTGCATTTCGCGGGTCAAAGCTGCGCTATGGACCGCATTCACGCGCTGGGGCAGAAGTATGGCTTCCGCATCATTGAGGACGCGGCGCATGCTTTGGGCGGCACTTATCTAAATGAGCGCGTGGGAAACTGCCGCTGGTCGGACATGGTGACACACAGCTTTCATCCGGTGAAGATCATCACCAGCGGTGAAGGCGGCATGGTCACTACCAACGATGATGAACTGGCCAGTCGCGTAGCCCTGCTGCGCACGCATGGGATCACGCGCGACCCCGCCCTGATGGAAGGCGAGTCGCACGGCCCCTGGTACTACCAACAGGTGGAGCTGGGCTACAATTACCGGATGACGGACATCCAGGCAGCGCTTGGAGCCAGCCAGATGACACGCCTCGAAAGTTTCGCCGCCCGTCGCCGTGAGATCGCCAGCCTATACGACGCGGCCGTGGCCAGCCTGCCATTGCATGCACTTGCACGTGATCCGAAAGCTGTGAGCGGCTGGCATCTATACATGATCCGGCTGGACTTGAAGACCATCCGCAAGACTCGGCGGGAAGTATTCGAAAGCTTGAGGGCACAAGGCATAGGCGTGAACGTGCATTACATTCCCGTGCACCTTCAACCTGACTATGCGAGGCTGGGTTTCACCGCCGGAATGTTCCCCGAGGCCGAGCAATACTATGAAGAGTGCATCACACTGCCTATGTTCCCGGCCATGGCTGATGAAGATGTGGAGCGGGTACGGCGGGCCTTGCAGGCAGCCGTGGATTAGCAT
>JAQGPI010000310.1 GCA_028293175.1 Verrucomicrobiaceae bacterium
CTTCAAAGGCAACCGCATTGATGACAGCTCCTGCTCTTTCGACGCGGTCAATGTCTCCGGCAAGTCTGCTGGCCCGGTAGGAGTGGTCGTGCTGGACGGCAACGAGGACACTGACGAGGCCAGCACGGTTCAGCTCCTCATGGAGGGCTTGGACGTCACCTATACCCCTGAGGTGCGCGACGCCATGGCCGCCAATTTGAAGCTCGATCCCGCCTCCATGATCATTTCCGGCAGCGGCTGCCATATGCTTCAGCTTACCAATGGAGCCAATGTGGTGAAGATGCCCAAGGATCGCGTGATGGTCCTGGGCAGGTCCGACCGGGTGGCCTGCGACCAAAGCGCCCGTCTGCCGCTCGAGGGTGCCTTCCGCATCGCCGTGGGGCCGGGCTCCACCGGCGGCGGCATCACCATGACAAAAGTCCCCACCCAGCTCCCGGCCCTCGCCTTCGGTCCTAACGCCTTGCTGGAAAGCGCCATCCAATCGGCCGGCATTGTGGCTGCTGGCGGTGGTAACATCATCGCGGCAGGCGGCGGCAATATCGTTGCTGGAGGCGGTGGCAACCTCTCTTCTAATTCAGGCGGCGTACATTTTGTGCCGATGGAAGGCGGTGTGCCGGTCTACTTCCTCGATGCGAACGGAAAGGTTCTTCCTCAGTACGGCAATGGCATCGTGGCGGCCGGTGGTGGCAATATCGTCGCTGGTGGCGGGGGCAATATTGTGGCTGCGGGCGGCGGCAACATTGTGGCTGCGGGCGGTGGCAATCTGCTCGGCCAGGATGCCGCCAGCCTCCAAGGAAAAGACCCCCTGGGCATCGTCGCGGCTGGCGGTGGAAACATCGTTGCGGCAGGTGGTGGCAATATCGTGGCAGCGGGTGGCGGCAACATCGTTGTGCTGACCGCTGGTAACATCGTTGCTGCTGGTGGCGGCAACCTCATTGGGGCTGGTGGCAGCACCCTGGTGCCTACGAACTTCAAATAGCCTGCCTCATTTCCCGATCTGTGCCCGCTCCTTCAAATCCGCCTGGATGCGGGCCAGCCACTGTCCTTGATTTGCTCCGTAATCCGCGCCCAGGTCACTGACCAGCGCCTGATGCGCTTCCTGTGCTTGAGGGTGACCGGAGGCTGCCATGATCGCAAACATCATCGGCCACTTGGCTTCCGCTGAACGGTTGACGGCGTCGTGGAACAAGTACTCCTTGGCATCGGCACTCGTCGCTGGATCAACAGCCAGACGCTTCAGGCTGTCGAACTGTTCGTCTCCGACCAGCGGTGCCAGTTTCGAAACGGCCAGCAGGTGATCCTTCGGATCTAGCTTGGGAAAGCCCGCCAGTATCGCCCTCGCGATGCCGGGAATATCGGTTGAGGACATCCACTGCTCGATCACCTCCGGCCCGGAAAGGGTGGACGCTTCCGGTGCCGTGGCCGGTGATCCAGACATGGTGGTCATGGGCTTGGCGGGGTCCGTCGGCGTATCTTGGACCACCCCTGCTTGCGGCCCTACCGGTCCATCGGTCTTAGCGGCTTCCGAGCCTTTCGTCTTCCGGGTAGGAATCGCAGGCGCTCCCACCGGCCGCGAGTCCCCGGCACTGAAACCTAGCCACACTGCCAAGCACAAGGCGGCAGCAGAGGCAATGGCGATGAGAAGGCGTTGCATGGACACCACCATCATAGGCATGGAAGCCGACACTCCTCAAGCTTGAGGTTTCTCATGCCGCCTTCCCAAAGAGAACAGGGCGTTGCTAACAACCGCCCCATGTGTCCTCGTCTACCGAAAACCGCCTGTTTTTACACTAGAAATCTCTGCCTGAACCGCTCACCATGGAGGTCATGCCTTCCGCTTTCATTCACGACGATTTTTTGCTTTCAAGTAAGGCTGCCCGCCGCTTGTACCACGACTTTGCCAAGGACGAGCCGCTGCTGGATTACCATAACCACCTGCCCCCGAAGGACATCGCGCAGAACCGGCAGTTCAAGAACATCTTCGAGATCTGGCTGGAAGGCGATCACTACAAATGGCGTGCTATGCGAGCCAATGGCATTGATGAATCGCTCATCACGGGCAATGCCGCGCCGCGCGACAAGTTTCTGGCCTGGGCGAAGACGGTGCCGCAGACGCTGCGCAATCCGCTGTACCACTGGACTCATATCGAACTGAAGCGCTACTTCGGCATTGATGAATTGCTCAACGAGAAATCAGCCCCGGCAATCTGGGAGCAGACAGAAGCGATGCTGGCAAAGCCGGAGATGACCACGCGTGGCATCCTTAAAACACAGAAGGTGAAGGCGCTGTGCACCACCGATGATCCGGCGGATGATTTGGCCTGGCACAGTCAGTGCGCGGCGGATGAATTCGAAGTGGGCGTGTATCCCACCTACCGCGCGGACAAAGCGTTGGTGGTGCATCAGCCCGAAATCTTCAACAGTTGGTGCGACAAGCTTTCGGCGATCAGCGGTGTGGAAGTGAAGAGCTATGCCTCGCTGTTGGATGCAATGAAAAAGCGCCATGATCTCTTCCACAGCGTAGGGGGCCGGTTGAGCGATTGCGGGCTGAACGCCTGTCATGCGGCCTTCATCAGCGATGCAGAAGCAGAGCGCATCTTTGCCAATGCCCGTGCGGGCAAAGCGGCGACGGCGCAGGAGCAGGACCAGTTTGCCAGCATGATCCTGCTGCACATTGGTCGCATGAATGCGGAAAAGGGCTGGACCATGCAGATGCACCTGGGCGCCATCCGCAACAACAATTCACGACTCGCCCGCCAGATCGGCGCGGATGTAGGCTGCGACAGCATCGGCGACTGGCCACAGGCGGAACCATTGTCGAAGTTTCTGGACCGCTTGGACACGGAGAACGCCCTGCCGCGCACAGTGATTTACAACGTCAACCCGACGGCCAATTACGTATTTGGCACCATGGCAGGAAACTTCGCCGATGGCAGCATTGCAGGGAAAGTGCAGTTTGGCTCCGGTTGGTGGTTCCTGGATCAAAAGGAAGGCATGGAATGGCAGATCAATGCGCTCTCGAACCTAGGCCTCTTGAGCCGTTTCATCGGCATGCTCACGGACTCGCGCTCCTTCATGAGCTTTCCGCGCCATGAGTATTTCCGTCGCACGCTGTGCAATCTCATCGGCAAGGACATCGAAAGCGGCGACGTGCCTGCAGACTTCGATCTTGTGGGCGGCATGGTGCGTAACATTTGTTACGCCAACGCGAAGGCTTTCCTGGGGCTGAAAGTTCAATAAGAGGCCCTCTCAGATGACCCTCGTCGAACTGCTCTACTCGATCCTCGTCTTCTCCACGGCGACGGGATCGGTGAGGGCTGCTCATCACTGTCATTGGTGGGTGGTGGTGATCAGCGGCGTCCTGGGGTTCGCAATGGGGATTGGGAGCCTGCTGATACTCAAAGGGCTGACAAATCGTGTCTTCCGGTCAATAACGCCGGATCAATCTCAACCATCAAGAAAACAGGCGTGGCTCGGGAGTGGCTGGGTGGTGATCATGGCCCTCTGGGTGCTGGCCTCCACGATCCTGGCGACAGTGATCATGACGTTAATAATACACACTTTCAACTTAACTTGATTCCATGATTAACCCTTTCTTCGCTTTTTTCCTCACTTCTGCGGCCGTTGCTGCTCAGCCAAAGCCGGTGGCCTTCCCCAAGGACATCAAGGTGGAGGCCAACATCACTTACTTACCGGAAGGCCGGAAAGAGAAGGCGGATCTTTATTTGCCGCTTGAGTTTCCCAAGGACAAGAAACTGCCCGCTGTGGTGATCATCCATGGCGGCGGCTTCGTCGGCGGCATCAAGGATGCGGCGCGCGAAATCAACATCGGCGGCAATCTGGTGCGCAACGGTTACGTGGCGATGAGCATTGAGTACTTGCTCGCTAAAGCGGGCAAGCCGTCCTGGCCGCAGAACCTGCACGACTGCAAAACAGCAGTGCGCTGGCTGCGGGCGAATGCGGACAAGTACCATATCGATGCCGCTCACATCGGCGTGATCGGTGGCAGTGCTGGTGGTCATCTCGCGGCGATGGTGGCACTCACGGGACCGGATGCGGGGCTCGATCCTAAGGAGCCTTATGGAAGCTTATCCTGTCAGGTGCAGTGCGGCGTGGATCTATACGGTCCGAACGACCTCACCTTGTGGATGAAGGATTCCAAGATGATTGGGAGGTCCATCAAGGAAGCTCTGGAAGAGTACAGGAAAGCTTCGCCGGTGTTCCAAGTGACCAAGGATGATCCGCCCATGCTGATGATGCACGGCACAGCGGACACGACCGTGGACCCTGAACAAAGCAAACTTCTTGATGCGGCATTGGCCAAGGCGGGCGTGGAGCATCAACTGGAGATCATCGAAGGCGCACCGCATACATTCCACTTGGAGCCGAAACAGAAAGACCTCCGGCCCATCGTGATCGGCTTCTTGGAGAAGCATTTGAAGAAGTGACGGTTGAGGAGCGTTACACGTCCTATGCAGCCCGGGCTATCATCTCTGATTTCACGTCGCCGCTTGCTGGGAAATTCCGGCAGCGGGCTGGCGGGCATTGCGCTCGCGAAGCTGCTCAGTGATGACGGTCTGCTGGCTGCGGGAACGGAGTCGGCGCGTGGATCACATTTCCCAGCCAAGGCGAAGCGGGTGATTTGGCTGTTCATGCATGGGGGGCCCAGCCATGTGGACCTGTTTGACCCCAAGCCGGAGTTGATGCGCCTCGCCGGTCAGCCAATTCCTGACAGCGTAGGCAAGTTTGAGACGCGGCGCAAGGTGGCGACCAATCCCTTACTGGCGCCAGTGAAGCCCTTTAACAAGCACGGCCAGTCGGGGCTGGAGATCAGCGAATTTCTGCCTAACATGGCTGAGCATGCAGATGAATTCTGCGTGATCCGGAGCTGCCATGGTGACAGTGTGAATCATCCACAGTCCGTGTATCAGATGAACACGGGCTCCATCTTGATGGGCAAGCCGAGCATGGGCGCGTGGGTGAGCTACGGACTGGGTACGGAGAATGCCAACATGCCTGCCTTTGTCGTAATGCCCGATCCCGGTGGCGGTCTCAAGGGCGGGCCTCCTGCCTGGGGTAGCGGCTTCTTGCCAGCAACATATCAGGGCACGACGATGCGCTCGGGCAGCGCGCCTATCCTTGATTTGAAGCCCTCGGGCGGCATGTCGTCGGCGCGTCAGCGCAGCACGCTTGATTTGGTGCGTCAGCTCAATCAACAGCACAGCGGTGAGCGGGGTAACGACTCCACGTTGATGGCGCGGATGAATGCGTATGAGCTGGCGTTCCGCATGCAAACCTCTGCTCCCGAAGCGATGGACATGGGCGATGAAAGCCCCGTGACTTTGAATCTTTACGGCATCGATAATCCCGTCACCCGCGAGTTCGGCACGCGCTGCCTCCAGGCGCGGCGGTTGGTGGAGCGCGGCGTGCGCTTTGTGCAGTTGTATTCTGGCGACACCAACGGCTGGGATGCCCATGAGGACGTGCTGAAAAACCACTCGGAGTATTGCGCACGCACCGACAAGCCGGTGGCGGGCCTGCTCCATGATTTGAAGCAGCGTGGCCTGCTGGAAGACACGCTGGTCATCTGGGGCGGTGAATTTGGCCGCATGCCGATGAGCGAGAAGGGCAAGGGCCGCGACCACAATCCGTACGGCTTCACTACCGTGCTGGCCGGTGCAGGCGTCAAGCGTGGGCATGTGCATGGCTCCACGGATGACTTCGGGCTGCGCGCTGAGGAGAATCCCGTTCATGTGAACGACCTGCATGCCACTATTCTGCACTTGTTAGGCATCGACCACGAGCGCCTGACCTTCCGGCACAACGGTCGCGATGAACGTCTGACCAACGTCGCGGGGCTAGTGGTGAAAGGGATCATGGCCTAGCTCTTATGAACGCGCGGTTTCATGCATTGTGGATGGCGGGTTTGCTGAGCTTCTCCGTGGCTCAGGCGAAGCCGATCAACGCTTCCACAGAACCTGTGAGAGATGAGCCGCCGGTGACTGTGGAAGATCGCGAGCACTGGGCTTTTAAGGTCTTGCAACGACCGGAGGTGCCGAAGTTAAAGAATCCCTCGCTAGCTCGCAACGATGTTGACCGTTTCACCCTGGCGAAGCTCGAAGCCACAGGCCAGACCTTGAGGGAGCCAGCCGACCCAGCAACGCTGCTGCGCCGTGTGACCTTTGATTTGACGGGCCTGCCACCATCGCAAGAAGACGTGCAGTCCTTTATTAAAGACCACAGCGACAAGGCTTTTGAAACCTATGTGGACAAGCTGCTCGGCTCGATTCACTACGGCGAGCGGTGGGCGCAGCACTGGCTCGATCTGGCACGCTATGCGGAGACCGACGGCTTCGAATACGACGCCGAACGCAGGCACGCCTTCAAATACCGCGACTGGGTGATTGAGGCTCTGAACAAGGATCTGCCGTTTGATGAGTTTGTACGTGAGCAGATCGCGGGCGATGAGATGTCGCCGCCCGTGACGATGGCCACGGGCTTCCTCATGGCCGGGCCGGATATGCCGGACATCAATCTGCAAAAGGAACGTCGGCATGTCGTGCTTAACGACATCACTACCACGGTGGGCTCAGCCTTCCTCGGAGTGACCATTGGCTGTGCCCAGTGTCACGATCATCCTTACGATCCCTTGAGCCAGGCCGATTTCTACCGTCTACGTGCTTTTTTTGACAATGCGCCGGAAATGAAGCTCGGCAAGCAGCTCGATCCAGCTTTCGTTGAGGCCAGCATCACGGCATCGGCGAGCCATGTAAACATTCGTGGCGACTTCCAACGGCCGGGTCCTGAGGTGGAACCGGCCTTTCCCCGCATCGCCAATCCCGAAGGAAAGCCTGTAGCTGCGGTTCCCAAAGACAAGTCCACGGGTCGTAGGCTAGCACTGGCGCAATGGTTGACGCAACCGACGAACGGGCTGTTCCTGCGCGCCTCCGTCAATCGTCTCTGGCAGCATCATTTTGGCAGGCCTATGGCGGGCATCCCGAACGATCTTGGACATCAAGGCGAAGCGCCTACTCACCCTGAGTTGTTGGAGTGGCTGGCCTCGGAATTGCCGCGGCAGAACTGGAGCGTGAAGGCCATGCACAGGCTGATCGTGCTAAGCGCAACCTATCGTCAGAGCAGTCTGCCCACAGCCCAGCACAGTGAGGGCGACCACTATGCCTTGTTTCCTCGGCGTCGCTTGAGCGGTGAAGAGCTGCGCGATGCGATGCTTGCTGTTGCTGGCCAGATCAATATGAAGCCCGGCGGTGCCAGTGTGCGTTTGCCATTGCCCCCCGAGGTGAGCAGCACGCTTTTAAAGCAGCAGCAACAGGTGAGCAAGGATCCGCAAGAACTTAAGCGTCGCAGCATCTACACCTTTGCTCGTCGCAATTTGCGTCATCCCTTGTTCGAGATTTTCGACCGGCCCGACGCTCTCATGAGTTGTGGCCGGCGCAACGAATCCACTACCGCTCCCCAGGCGCTGATGCTGTTCAATTCGGAGTTCAGCCTCGGCATTGCCAAGGCGGTTGCAGCCTTGGTCAAAACGGGCGGGACGGATGCCGCTAGCGTGGTAACCAACGCTGTGTGGCGTTGCTACTCACGCGCACCCACGGCGAAGGAGCTTGAACTCGGCAAGGCCTTCCTGGAACGCCAGACGAGCCTAACAAGCACGTTCGAGGAAGCAGTGCAGGACTATTGCCTGGCGCTGATCAACGGGAGCGCGTTTTGTTACGTGGATTGAGACGCAGGAGAACCCAGTTGAACCACAATTCCAAGTTTACTTAGACCACTTGGAAGATAACGCCCCAATGGCTTACCTGATAAGTAACCTGGAAGTGACTCGGGTCCCTTGGCATT
>JAQGPI010000330.1 GCA_028293175.1 Verrucomicrobiaceae bacterium
TTTCAACTCAGAAGGGCAATCGTAAAATAAAGAAACGCTAGGATGGTGGCGCTGAGGCAGCGCTTGCGGCAGTTAAACTGTACTAGTATTACCATCCGCACCCGGTCAGATCAGGTGTATTTCAGCACTTCTTCAATGGTGGTGATGCCATCAAAGATGTTACGCAGACCGTCTTCACGCAGAGTGGTCATGCCCATCTCGATGGCCTTTTGCTTCAATACAAGGCTTGGGGCCTTCTTCGTCACCAGATCACGCAGCGTGTCATTCATGTCGAGCAGCTCGAACAGACCACGACGACCTTTGTAACCGGTGTTGCCGCACTTGGAGCAGCCCTCACCCGTGAAGAAGGATTTCCCACCGATGTCGCTTTGCGACAGGCCGAGTTGGTTGAGGATGGACTGACTAGGCTCGTATGAGGTCTTGCAAAACTTGCAGATGGTACGCAGCAGGCGTTGGGCGAGCACGCCTTCCAGCGTGGCGGCCACCAGGAAGGGCTCGATGCCCATGTCCACCAAACGAGTCACAGCGCCCGCCGCATCATTGGTATGCAGGGTGCTGAGCACCAAGTGGCCCGTGAGGGAAGCCTGAATGGCGATCTGCGCCGTTTCGACGTCACGCATTTCCCCCACCATGATACGGTCCGGATCTTGACGAAGGAAGGCGCGCAGGATCTTGGCGAAGGTGAGTCCCTGGGCTTCATTCACGGGCACCTGCATGATGCCGTCGAGCTCATACTCCACCGGATCTTCAGCCGTTAGCAGCTTGCAATCCACCGTGTTAATCGTGCGCAGCGCGGCGTACAGCGTCGTGGTCTTGCCCGCACCGGTCGGCCCAGTGACGATGAAGATACCGTTGGGCTTGTGAATCGTGTCGTTGATGTAGGTGTAGAGGTACTCCGACATGCCCAGATCCTGCAACGAGAGCTGAATGGAGGAGCGGTCCAGAACGCGCAGCACCACTGATTCGCCATGCTGTGTGGGCAGGGAGGACACACGCATGTCCACCGCCCGGCCTTCGCAGGTCGTCATGATACGGCCGTCCTGCGGGATGCGGCGTTCGGCGATGTTCATGTTCGCCATCACCTTGACACGCGAAATAATCGAATTCGCCAGATGCACGGGCGGCGGCGCCATTTCATAGAGCGCACCGTCCACACGATAACGGATCTTGAACTCGTACTCGAAGGGTTCGAAATGAATGTCCGAAGCCTTCTCCTTGATGGCCTGGTTCAGCACGAGATCCACAAAACGCACGATGGGTGCCGAGTTCGGGTCCGCTTCCTGGGCATTTTTGCCTTTTTCAGCCGCCATGCCGAGCTGGCCAAAGACTTCATTGAAACTGCCTGCGCTGGTGCCGTAATGCTTGTCGATCAGCGCCTGCACCTGAGACTTGCGCGCCACCACTGGCGTCACATCGCGGCCCATGGCGAAGCGCAGGTCTTCCAGCAACTGCGGGTTCAGCGGATCAGTGAAGGCCACATGCACGCCCTTCGCATCCAGGCTGATGGGGAAGGCCCCGTACAGCTTGGCCATGCCGCCAGGCATGATGCCCACCAGTTCAGGCGGGGGCTCGAAGGTGCCCAGATCAAAGTGCTCCGCGCCGATTTCCTCGGCCACGATGGCCCAGAATTCATCTTCACTGCGGAAGATCTCAAAATCGGTCAAGACTTGCAGCACGTCTTTCCCGCCGTGCACCGCCTCCTGCGAAATATCGAAGGCCTGACCATCATCGATGATGCCCCTCGCCACCAGCATGTCCACCACGTTTTGCGCCGTCATAACGTCATCAAATTTTCCTGTGTTGCTGCCTGCTTAATCTGCGTCCGACATGGTGGCATCGATCACTTCTTCGGCCGTTGTCATGCCTGCCAACACCTTGCGCACACCATCTTCGCGCAGGGTTCTCATCCCTAGTTCACGGGCACGTTTGCGAATCTGCGGGGTGGTGAGCTCCTGGTTCACCATAGTACGCACGTCGTCCTGCATTTTCAAAATTTCGATGATGGCAAGACGGCCTTTGAACCCTGCCCTGCGGCAGCGGTTGCACCCCACAGGGGCCATCACATTGGCCTCCAGCGCCTGACCGGGGTCGATGCGCAGCGAGCGCATTTCCTTTTCACTCAGCGTGCTTGACGTGCGGCAGTCCACGCAGAGCTTGCGCACCAGTCGCTGGGCCATAATGGCTCGGACAGCAGAGGCAATGAGGAAGGGCTTGATGCCCATGTCCGCGAGACGGGCGACGGCGCTCGGCGCATCATTCGTATGCAGGGTGCTGAACACCAAGTGACCCGTGAGGGCGGCATTGATGGCAATGCCCGCCGTCTCAAGGTCTCGCACTTCCCCGATCATGATGATGTTCGGCGCTTGTCGCAGCATGGAACGGAGGGCGGCGGCAAAAGTCATGCCCACATCCTCCTTCACCATTACCTGGTTGATCCCGGCGAGCTGGTATTCCACGGGGTCTTCCACCGTGATGATCTTGCGGTCCGGCCGGTTGATGAAATTCAAGCACGCGTACAGCGTCGTCGTCTTGCCCGAACCTGTAGGACCGGTGACGAGAATGATGCCGTCCGGCAGGGACAGCATCTTTTCGAAGTTTTCCTGGTCATCACTGAGGAAGCCCAGATCCGCGAGGCCGAGGCGCAGGCTGGATTTGTCCAAAATACGCATGACCACGCTCTCGCCGTGGTTGGTAGGGATCATCGATACACGAAGATCCAGCTCCTTGTCATTGAACGCGATTTGAATACGGCCGTCCTGCGGCACGCGCTTCTCATCGATGTTCATGCTGCCGGTCATGATCTTGATACGGCTGATGATCGGCGAAAGCAGACGCTTCGGATGATGCTCCACATCGTGGAGCACCCCATCGATGCGGTAGCGCACGCGCACATCCTTCTCCAGCGGCTCGATATGAATATCCGAAGCGCGGTTCTTGAACCCCTCCATCAGGATGTTCGTCACCAGCTTGATGATCGGGGCATCGTTCGCGCCTGCCGCACCTTCTCCCATGCCGGCACCTTTGATCACCGTGGCGGCGATGTCCGCCTCATTGCCATAGATGCTGCTGAGCACACCGCGGATGAGGGCGGGTGTTGCGCAGAAGAATTCAATGTCCGGCTGCAATACGTGAGGCAGCGCATCCAGGGTTTCGAAATCGTAGGGGTCGGGAATCGCCAATTGCAGCGTGGTGCCGCTGAAGCCCAGCGGGGCGACCTTGTAACGGCGTGCCACCTCCTGGGGCACAATGGCCTTCATCTCCGGATTGCCGACAAAACCGTGCAAGTCCATGAACTCCATGCCGGAATTCACGGCCACCGTCTGTGCGATCTGCTCATCGCTCACCACCCCACTCTTGATCAGGGACTCAAGCAAGGTCTCCTGCGGTTTTTTCATCCCGCGGGCGGTGGCCAGGTCCTTGGCGCTCAGGAGGCCTGCTTCTTGGAGCAGTTGGAGCAGATACTCTTCGTTGGAATACATGCGGGAAAAAAAGGGGTCAGCAAAGGACAGAATTACGCCTTCTGAGGGGTTGAAGCGGCGCGGAATAAAGAGATTACGATGATTTGCGCCCGCGTGTCAATGATCCGGGCGACATCGTTTGAAAATCGTCTCTCTGGGAAATACAAAAGGCGGGCCGGAATCCGGCCCGCCTTTTGCGGAAGCTGTTTTGGACGCCTATTGTGCCACCGGCTTGCCGCCTTCCTTGAAGGCGTACACGTGGGTGTGAGTGCTCAGGTACAGAACGCCGTTGGCCGCCACCGGCGTGCCCATCACTGGAGCCGGGAACTCGATCTTGCCGAGCTGCTTCATTTCCTTGCCTTCGGCCAGGATGTACATGTCGCCTTCTTCGTTGCCGAGGTAGATCTTGCCATCGACCACCAGCGGACTGCTCCAGATGTGGCCCTTGGTATCGAACTTCCAGTACAGCTTGCCCGTCTTAGCATCCAAGCAGAACAAGCGACCAGTGTAGTCCGCAGCATAGACGAGACCATCCTTCACGGCGGGAGTGCTGATCGTGCGCTCGATTTCCTTGAAGGTCCACACAGCCTTGCCGTCGTTCGCCGGATCAATGCAGCTCAGCATGCCCACGCCTTCGCCATGCTCAGGGTCCTGGCCGATGGAGACGTAGATCAGGCCATCGGACTGCACCGGGGTGGCGATCAGCTCGCTGGGACCGTCGAAGTCGGAGTACTTGCGCTTCTCGCCGCTGTCATCCAGGCGGTATTCCTTCGGCACCGCATCATACTTCCACAGGATGGGCAGTTCGGAGACTTCATCGTCCACCTTCTTTTTCTCGGAGGCAGGAGCCATGCCGTACACAAATCCGTCGCCAGCGGCGAAGATGATCTGCTTCTTGCCCTTCACCGTCGCGGTGTTAGGGGAGGACCAATTGCAGTGCATCACGTTCTCGCTGATCTTTGCATCGGCGGGGATTTCCGCCTCATACTTGCCGGTTTCGGCATCCACGCAGACGAAGCTGGGAGCCGTTGGGGCAGGCAGGTTGGAATGCGACCAGTCCACACCGTTGGAAGTGGCGACATACACTTTTCCATCCACTACCAGAGGGTAGTTCGAGGCAATGTTGTGAGGGAACACGCCCAGTTCCTTGCGCATGTCAAAGGTCCACAGGATGTCCGCATCCGTGCTGTCCGGATCAATGGGAGCCACCTTGCCCTCCTTGTCCGGCACGGCCATGTACTTGGCCTCGTCCTGCATGCCCTGGTTGCCGTCTTCCAGGCCCTTCACGTCGAAGCAGAGGATTTCGCAGCGATTGGTCACCACGTAGCCTTTGTCACCCACGACGGTGGGGCTGGAGCACATGCCCAGGAATTCCCAGTCAGAGACCTTGCCCGCGCCCAGCTTGGGGGCCACGAGCTGCCATTTGAAAGCGCCGGTCTTCTCATCGAAGCACATCACCAGACCGCGATCACCCTGATGCTTCGGGCTGCGGGGGGATTCGTTGTTGGTGCCCACGAACACACGGCCATTGGCAATGGTCGGCGTGCCATAAGTCTGCGATCCCAGCTTGGCGGCCCAAAGGCAGTTCTCCGTCGTGGACATGTCAATCTCTTCGCTGCCGGCCTTTTTCTTGCCGGGCTTGAAGCTCAGCGGCATGCCTTTTTCGTCAGAGATCATGTTGCGGGCGTTGCCACCGCCCCATTGGGGCCAGTCAGCGGCCTTGGCCAGATGGGCTGCTTGACTGCAGGCCACAGTCATTGTGGCAATTGCCAGAAGGGTTTTCCTATTTGCTTTCATGCTCATTTAAATACGGCTTTGGAAAGGGTTGTTCAGCTTGATTACTGGTTTGGAGTCACCTGGATGTTGTCGATGTACACGCGCTTCTGGTTCTGCGGTGTGAAGCCGAACAGGCCCGGGCACCCCTGGGTATGAACGGGGTTGACCTTCTCTTCCAGCGTCCACGCCTCAGGCTCCGGCGTGCCCTTTTCCCAGGCCTTCGCGCACAGGGTGCCGTTGATGCCGTCGGCATCGACCTTGACCTGAGACTTGAGAGTGTACCACTTCTTCGGCTCGATCTTGAAGGGCCGCACACGCTTGAGGCGTTCGTAGTTGGAGCTCACTTCCAGTTCGTTGGCGTTGCCCTTGAGGACGAACGCATAGCGCTGATTGATGATGCCCACATCGGACTTCCCCCGGCGGCTGCCGTCGGTCATCACATCGGCCTGGACGGTGTAATCCCTCATGTCTGGAGCGCCCATGAAAACGGTGGCGCGCTGGAACAGCAGGCGGTCGAAAGACTTGCCCAGCACCTTGTTGCCGTCCACGTCCATGACCTGGAATTTGAAGCGCGCACCAATCCAGGGCAGCGGCGGATAGGCATACTTATAAGCCGGATTGTCAGCGTCGGCGGCAAATTCCTCGGTCAGTTCGTACTTTTCAAAGTCCTGCTTGAACGGAGGCTTCGCCAACACCCGACCGCGCACGATCCCAAAGATGCCGCCTTCAGCGGTCGCTTTGAAAGCACCGGCACCGGGCTTGGCATCTGCGTTCGCAACAAGTTCGTTTGCATCATTGAATTTGGCGTCCTCGATCTTGGCTTTCACCTTCGCGGTGGGCGGAATGAAGGTGTCCCAGGAAGCCTTGGTGACCGGGCCCACGACGAAGCCATTGGCATCAACACTGCGCAGTTTAAACTTCGCGGTGCTGCCAGGGGAAACGACGAATTCCGGCGGGATGATCTGTAGTCCTGCCGCAGGGCCTGCCTTGGGGATCTTTGCCACAGGCACCTTGTCGGTGGTGACGCCGGAATTCTCGATTTTGAAGCAATAGAACTTGTTCTGAGTGTGGACAAACAGGCGGCCATTGATGACGGCGGGCTGCGCAAGGCCGATGCCGTCGAGCTTGATTTGCTGCACGATTTCGGCAGTTTTGTCGCCGGGCTTCACGACGGTGAGCTTGCCTTGTTCGGTGACGAAATAGATCAGGCCATCCACCACCAGGGGCGAGGAATGGATGTTGTGCGCGGCGACCTGGAGTTCCCACTCTTCCTCGCCGGTGTCGGCGTTGGCGCTGACCATGTTGCCATCGTCATCCACCAGATAGATGTGGTTGCCAGCGAGCACCGGAGAGCTGGTTTCAGCGCGCAGATGCGTGCGCCAGACTTCCGCCGCCTGCCAGGCATCCTTGGCGATTTCGGGGTCTTCGATGATCTGTTCATTGCCGAATTTCTGCGGCACCTTGACCGCCAGCAGACGGCCCTTGTCGGCGGTGTCCGGATTTTCTTCGCCGTGGATCATGATCACGGTGTCCTTGTAGAGCATGGGCGAATTGTTCACGCCGCCCTTGCTCATCTTGTGACGCCACAGCGGCTTGCCGTTGCGGGCATTGACGCAGACGATGTTGCCGCAGCCAGTGCCAGCGTAGAACACGCGCTTGCCGTCGCGAGTCTCGAACACCGGATTGGAGAACGAGCTGTCCTTGGGCGGGGACTCGCCGGGAAGGCTGGTCCACACGAGCTGGCCGCTCATCTTGTCATAGGCATAGAAGCGGTCCGCCGCAGGGCCGTCGGCACCCCAGTTGGAAGTGATGCCGCGGACGATCACCAGATCGCCTTCGATCACGGGGCAGCCCACCTTGGAGTTGGGGAAGGTCATACGACCAATTTCTTCCATCAGCGAGTGACGCCAGATCTCCTTGCCATCGAAATCCCAGCAACCAAACACCCCATAGGAAGTGAGCAAATAGACGCGTTTCGTTTGCGGGTCCACGGCAGGCGAGCCGATGGAGTAGCGATTGTA
Source organism: Verrucomicrobiaceae bacterium (assembly GCA_028293175.1). Lineage (GTDB taxonomy): Bacteria > Verrucomicrobiota > Verrucomicrobiia > Verrucomicrobiales > Verrucomicrobiaceae > CAINXC01. The sequence continues at coordinate 7,256 of JAQGPI010000330.1, forward strand.
CACGGTATCGGAAATGAAATCCTTGAGCCGTACCTCCCACAGCTTCTTACCCGTCTTTTCGTCCAGCGCGGTAAGCACTTCGACAAGTTCTTCCTTCTCACCCAGGTAGCCCCAGGAGAACACCTTGCCATCGCAAATGACCGGCGTGCCGCGCCCATGCGACTCATAGGTCCATGCAGGGGTTTCGCTCAGTTTGGCCTTCTTATAGTGCTCCGCACTGACGCCGCTGTTGAAGGGCCCGCGCCAGGACAGCCAGTCGCTCGCGAAGGCGCTCGTGCTGAGGGCCAGAGCGAGAAGAGAAATGGGGGTAATGTTCTTCATGATTGCAGGAATGCCGATGTCTGAATTTGAGAAGTTGGGCTACCATTCTCGCCATTTCGTGTCTGCGATCAACGCATTTCCCTGGAAGACAAGGGGACGAAGAGCCGGGAAGGGCCTTGAAAAACGCCCCGCCGAGGGGCCTTCTTTCCTTTGTGGAGCTTCGTATTTCAGCGGAATCCCTTATCTGCCACGCATATATATCCAGAGACCCCGCTTGGGCCTCTTATGCGGCATGACTCATCCGCAGAGCCCTGGAATCCAAATATGTTTAAATGCGCATATATACCCTTATTATCCCTGTAGGCGAGGATAGGGCCGCCCCCCACCCCAGTCTCGATCTCTCAAGCCATGATTCCCCTACTGTTGCCTTCACCTTTCCGCCGTCCATTTTCGTGGGCGGGCCTGTTTGTGCTCATGGCCGCGCCACTGCATGCGCAGACAATGCCGAAGCCACCCGCTAAGCCCAAAGCCGCTCCTCCGCCCATCGTCTTTGCCGAGACGGACTATGAACTGGAGGATGTGTTTCCCGATTTCAAGTTCGACCAACCGCTGGGCATCGTCACCGCCCCAGGAGACAAGAAGCGCCTCTTCATTTTGGAGAAGACCGGCCGCATCCACGTCATCACTGGCCAGGACTGCGAAACGCCGGAGAAGAAGCTCTTCCTTGACCTCACCAAGCTGGAGAAAGGCACCTTTGTGACCGAGAGCGAATGCGGCGTGCTAGGCCTCGCTTTTCCGCCGGATCACGAAAAAACCCACCGCTGCTTCGTCTATTACAGCCTCAATATTGAAGGCAAGCTGCATCAGCGGCTCTCCCGTTTTGAAACCATGGCCAGTGATACTGACCGTGCGGACAACGCTACTGAGCGGCCGCTTTTCACCCAGTTGGACCCGGCCCCCAATCACAATGGCGGCGATCTCCAGTTCGGCCCCGACGGCTACCTCTACATCAGCCTGGGCGATGGCGGCGCGGCGGATGACAAATTCGGCAACGCCCGCTTCATCGACAAGGGCTTCCACGCAGCGATTCTGCGCATTGATGTGGACAAACGCCCCGGCAGCCTGCCGCCGAATCCCCATCCGGGTATCTCGCAGGCGGAAAATGGCGCGGCTTTTTATGCAGTGCCTGCAGACAATCCTTTTGTCGGCGCAACCTCCCATCACGGCCTGAAGGTGGATGATAAAAAGGTGCGCACGGAAATCTGGGCCACCGGCCTGCGCAATCCCTGGCGCATCTCCTTTGATTCAGCCACTGGCAGGCTCTTCGCAGGCGATGTGGGGCAGAACCTCTATGAAGAAGTGGACATTATCACCAAAGGCGGAGACTACGGCTGGAGTCATCGCGAAGCCACCCATCCTTTCATCAACGGGCCCGGCAAGGACAAGGAACCGGCAGAATTCAATCCCCTCGAGCCGATCTTTGAGTACCCGCGGACGGTGGGCCTGTCCATTACCGGCGGTGTCGTTTATCACGGCAGCCGCCATCCGCACCTTCAAGGCACTTATATCTTTGCCGACTATGTAACGGGTCGCGTCATTGCGCTGACCGATGAAGGCAGGCCTGTCTGGGCCGACAAAACGCTGGCGCAGGAGCCTGGCATCGCAGGCATCGGCATTGACCCTCGCGACGGCGAGGTGCTGTTTGCCAATCTGGCGAACGGCAAGATCAAGCGCCTGAAGCTCAAGGCGGCGAAGTCCTAGCATTTGGAAGTTAGCCCTTGAAACCGCTACATGCCGATAAGGCCATTCAGTCTTGACTGAACGTACTAAACAAACGTGGCTGCGGCTCCAATGGGCCCTGCTGAAGATCCAGCCTCCGCCGCCTTCGTCGAAGAGATGGGACTCATCTTTCAGGCGGAAGGAATGCCACGCATTGCGGGCCGCATCTTTGGCCGCTTGGTGCTTTGCGGCGGCCCGTTCAGCCTCTCGGATCTCGCGCTAAAACTCAAGGCCAGCCGAGGCAGCATCAGCACCAATACCCGGCTGCTGGAAAGCATCGGCCTCATCGAGCGCACCGCCGTGGCGGGCGACCGCCAGGGCTATTATCGCCTCGCGCCTGATCCTTACACCCGCCTGCTGGAGGGGTCTATCCAGCGCATTGCCAAGGCGAACGAAACAGTGCGCCGGGCCCAACTGCGCGTGCCCAGGCGGCAGGCCGACGCCCATGCCCGCCTTGACGAGCTGGCGGATTTCTACAGCAAAACCGCTACCGGTTTTGAAGCCATCCTTGAAAAGTTCGCCGCCCTGTCCAAATCCCGCGCCCGCCGTTCGTCGTCTTCTCTGTAAACGATCACAATCATCGGCCACCTCTCACACGAAACATCCCGTCCAGCCGTCAGCCCCTTTCGCTTTGATGAACTTTCGCCTTATACCCTCTTTCCTTTGTGTCGCGCTGCTCGGGCTCGTCAGTTGTGAGCCGGAAAACAAGCCCGCAGGCCCGCCTCCCGGAGGCATGCCACCCGCTGAAGTCAGCGTGACCGAGGTGACTCAAGAAACGGTGCCCATCATCACCGAACTGCCAGGGCGCGTGGCCTCCATGCGCGTGGCAGAAGTTCGCGCCCGCGTCACTGGAATTGTGCAGAAGCAGCTCTTCAAGGAAGGCGCAGATGTGAAAGAGGGCGATGTGCTTTTCGAAATCGATCCTGCCTTGCTGGAAGCCAATCTGGACAGCGTAAAGGCAAGCCTCGCACGCTCCGAAGCCAATGTAGCGCAGGCCGATCAGAGGATCGCTCGCAATAAGCCGCTCCTCGCCACCAAAGCCGTGAGCCAGCAGGACTACGATGATGCCATCACCGCGCAATCGCTAGCGAAGGCCGACGTGCTGGCGGCCAAGGCGGCGCTGGAAACAGCGACCATCAATCTTGGCTACACGAAAGTCATCTCGCCCATCAATGGCCGCATCGGTCAGGCACGCGTGACAGAGGGTGCTCTGGTCAGTTCTGCCGAGGCCACACCCATGGGTCTTGTGCAGCAGATGGACCCCATCTATTTCGACTTCACCCAGTCCAGCACCGAGATGCTGAAGCTGCGCCGCGCCATGGAGAGCGGCCAGCTCAAAAGCTCGCCCGATGGTGGCACGCGCGTGACCCTGCTGCTGGAAGACGGCAGTACCTACAAGCACGAGGGCAAGCTGCTCTTTTCCGATATCACCGTGGACCCTACGACCGGCATGGTGACCATGCGCGCGGAGTTCCCCAACCCTGAAAAGGTGCTGCTGCCGGGCATGTTCGGTCGCGGTCGCGTGCAGCAGGCGGTGGACAACAAGGCGCTCACTGTGCCACAGCGCGTGCTGGCGCGCGGACCCAATGGCACCGCCACACTGATGGTGGTGAACAGCGAGAACAAAGTGGACTTCCGCCAGGTGCGTGCGGACTCCAGCTTTGGCGACAAATGGGTGGTCACCGGCGACATCAAAGCCGGTGAACGCGTGATCGTGGAGGGCTCGCAAAAGGTGGCGGCAGGCGCGGCGGTAAAACCCGTGCCCTTCGCCCCGGCTGCTGATAACAAGCCAGCAGACGCAGCCAGCAAGCCTGCGGAACCGGCCAAGCACTAAGCCCTCACCCACTCTTTAGCACCGGCGTATGGCCAAGTTTTTCATCGATCGTCCCGTTTTTGCCTGGGTGATGTCCCTGCTCATCATGCTGCTGGGCGGGCTCGCCATCCGCAGCCTGCCGGTGGCGCAGTACCCCAGCATTGCCCCGCCCTCCGTCTCCGTAACCGCCATCTATCCCGGGGCCTCAGCAGAAACCCTTCAAGCAACGGTCACCTCCGTCATCGAGCAGCAGTTCAACGGCATCGACGGCCTGCTTTACATGTCTTCCGCCAGCGAAGCGGCAGGGCAATCCACCATCACACTGTATTTCCGTCCCGGCACCAATCCCGATATCGCGCAGGTGCAGGTGCAGAACAAATTGCAGCTGGCCATGCCCAGCCTGCCTGCCAGTGTGCAGCAGACAGGTGTGACGGTGGCGAAGGCCACGCGCAACTACCTCATGTTCTTCACGCTCTCCTCGAGAGATGGCAGCATGAACGAAGTCGCCCTGGGCAACTACCTTGCCGCCAACGTGCTCGATCCTATCCGCCGCGTGCAAGGGGTTGGCGAAGCCAATCTTTTCGGCACGGAGTACGCCATGCGCATCTGGATGAATCCAGAGAAGCTCAACAGCTTCGACCTCACCGCCAGCGACATCATTGGCGCCCTCCAAACGCAGAACACGCAGGTGCCCGTGGGTCAGCTCGGCGGCCTGCCCGCCAAGCCCGGCCAGGAGCTGAACGTGACCATGCAGGGCCAGGCCACGCTGACCAGTGTCGAGGCCTTTGCTAACATCTCACTGCGCGTCAACAAAGACGGTTCGCGCGTTCGCCTGAAGGACGTGGCGCGCGTAGAGCTCGGCGGGCAGAACTACGGCTCGCAAGCGCGCGTCGATGGCCGCCCCTCCGCCGCTGTCGCCATCAAGCTTTCCCCCACCGCCAATGCATTAGCCACCGCCCAGGCCGTGCGCGATCAGGTGGTGGAACTGCAAAACTACTTCCCCCCCGGCCTGCGCATTGACTATCCGTATGACAGCTCAGGCTTCGTGCGCATCTCCATCGAGGAAGTGGTGAAGACGCTAGCGGAGGCCGTGGTGCTAGTGTTCCTGGTGATGTACCTGTTCCTGCAAAACATCCGCACCACGCTCATCCCTACCATCGTGGTGCCAGTGGCGCTGCTGGGCACCTTCGCAGCTATGGCGGCCTTCGGCTTCTCCATCAACGTGCTCACCATGTTCGGCATGGTGCTGGCCATCGGCATTCTGGTGGATGATGCCATCGTGGTGGTGGAGAACGTGGAGCGAATCATGAACGAGGAGGGCTTGTCGCCGCGAGATGCCACACGCAAGGCGATGGACCAGATCACCAGCGCGCTCATCGGCATCACGCTGGTGCTCACCGCCGTGTTCATTCCCATGGCCTTCTTCGGCGGTTCAGTCGGCGCCATTTACCGGCAGTTCTCGCTCTCGCTGGTGGCTTCGATGCTATTCTCCGTGCTGCTGGCCATGTCTCTCACACCGGCCCTATGCGCTACGTTGTTGAAGCCGGTGGAGAAGGGTCACCATCATGAAAAACGCGGCTTCTTTGGCTGGTTCAACCGCACCTTCCTCGCTGCCACCACGCGCTATCAGTCCGTGGTAGCGCGCATGCTGCGTCACGCCGCATGGTATCTCATTCTCTATGCCATGATCATCGGCTGCGTGGTGCTGCTCTACAAGCGCCTGCCCTCCTCTTTCCTGCCAGACGAGGACCAGGGCTACTTCATCACCGCCGTGCAATTGCCGGTGGGCGCCACCCAGGAGCGCACCATGAAGGTACTGAAGGAAGTGGAGAAATACTATCTCGCGCAGCCAGAGATCGACAGCCTCATCGTCATCGGCGGCTTCAGCTTCAATGGCCGTGGCCAGAATGCGGCGCTCTCCTTTGTCCGGTTGAAGGACTGGAGCGAACGCAAAGGCAAGGAACACAAGGTCCAGTCCGTGATCGCGCGGGCCTTCGTGAACCTTGCGGCCATCAAAGACGCTGTGATCTTCCCGGTGAATCCTCCGCCCATCTCCGAACTGGGCAACGCCACCGGCTTCGACCTTCAACTACAGGACCGCTCGAACCTGGGGCACGATGTCCTGCTCGCTGCACGCAACCAGTTGTTAGGCATGGCCGCGACCAATCCGCATGTGGCGGGCGTGCGTCCACAGGGCCTGGAAGACGCGGCGCAGTTGAAGCTCGAAATCGACAAGGACAAGGCCGGTGCCATGGGCCTCTCGCAGGCGGAGGTGAACCTCACGCTGCAGACGGCCTTTGGCTCGGCTTATGTGAACAATTTCATGAACGGTAACCGCGTGCAGCAGGTGCTGGTACAGCTCGATGCGCCCTACCGCATGCAGCCGGAGGACATTGGCAAAGTCTTCATCCGCAACAAGGCCGGCAAGTCCGTGCCGCTCTCCGCCATTGTCAGCATGAAGTGGATCTATGGCTCGCCCAAGCTGGAGCGTTACAACGGCTTCCCTTCCATCAACATCGTCGGCGGCGCACCTCCGGGCAAAAGCTCCGGCGAAGCCATGGAGGCAATGGAAGAAATGGTGCGCCAGTTGCCGAAGGGCATCGGCTTCGAATGGACCGGCCAGTCCTATGAAGAACGCCTCTCCGGCGCACAGGCACCCGCCCTTTTCGCCATCTCGATCATCATCGTCTTCCTCTGTCTGGCCGCGCTCTATGAAAGCTGGTCTATTCCTTTGTCAGTCATGCTCGTGGTGCCGCTCGGAGTGCTCGGTGCCCTGCTCGCCGTGTATTGGCGCGGATTTCCCAATGACGTGTACTTCAAAGTGGGGCTGCTCACCATCATCGGCCTCTCCACCAAAAACGCCATTCTCATCATCGAATTCGCGAAGGATCTGCAAGCCGAAGGCAAGGGCTTGATTGAGGCCACGCTGGAGGCCGTGCATCTGCGATTGCGCCCCATCTTGATGACGTCGTTTGCCTTCATCCTCGGCGTGATGCCGCTCGCCATCAGCCACGGCGCGGGCTCCGCAAGCCAGAACGCCATCGGCACGGGCGTGATCGGTGGCATGCTCACCGCCACCTTCCTGGCCATATTCATGGTGCCTGTTTTCTTCGTGGTGGTGAGGCGGATTTTCAAAGGCAACCAACAGCCCGTGGCGGCAAAAGCTACAGAGCCCTGATCAAAACGACCATTCCACGCAAGTTCTTTGTTAGGAATAGCTAGCTGATAAGGACCCCGCTAAGTAACGAGTGTTATGAAACACATGTTACTTAGTCTCCCTGGTGACGAATCGTTATTCACTGCTCTTGGGCCTTATAAACTCTGGCTCGGCCTGGCAATCCTGGCCTTTCTCGCTCTCGCCTTTCATCGCTGGCTGTTCCAAGTCCTGGGCGTTGTCTTCATTCCGGAGGACCGCATCGGGCTCGTGACGAAGAAGTTCGTCCTCGTGGGGAAAAACAAGGAAATCCCCAGCGGCCGCATCATCGCCATCAACGGCGAGGCTGGTTTCCAGGCGCAAACCCTGGCCCCTGGGGTCTACTTCTGGAAGTTCCTCTGGCAGTATGATGTGCGCTTGCAGCCCTTCGTCGTGGTGCCTGATGGTGCCATGGGCCTCGTCATGTCAAAGGACGGCGCGGAACTCAACCACGGTGGTGTGCTCGCCCAGCGCGTGGAGTCCTCCATGTTCCAGGATGCCGAGCAATTCCTGCGCAATGGCGGCCAGAAAGGCCGTCAGGCCGCCTACCTCACGCCCGGCACTTACCGTATCAACAGCTTCCTCTTTGAAGTGACGCTGTCGAAGATGACACAGATCCGTGACAACATGGTGGGCATCGTGACCACCCTCGACGGGGCTCCCCTTCCCGAAGGCCAGATCGCCGGCCACCGCGTGGAAGGCCACAAGAACTTCCAGGATGCCGATGCCTTCCTGGCCAATGGCGGCAACCGTGGACTGCAACCCCATGTGATTCTTGCGGGCTCTTACTTCCTCAATAGCTGGTTCGTGCATGTGGAGGAGATTCCCATGACCGAGATCCCGATTGGCACCGTGGGCGTCGTCATCAGCTACTGCGGAGACGACGGCGAAGACGTGAGCGGCCAGGACTTCAAGCACGGCAACATCGTGAAGCGCGGTTACAAGGGCGTATGGTCGGAGCCCCTGGGACCCGGCAAGT
>JAQGPI010000332.1 GCA_028293175.1 Verrucomicrobiaceae bacterium
GACCCATTCGCCAAATAGTCTTTAGCTGACGACCTGCATCAGGGTTTCAATTTTCGATTTATGACCAAGCTTCTCTTCATTCTCAGCGCGGTAGCCATGGTGGCTGCCAGCGTATTCGCTTATCAAAACGGCCGGGCCTTCACCCAGATCCGCAACAGCCGGTTTTCGCAAGATCGTCTGATCAAGACGGAACGGGACAGCTTGGTGAAGGTGACCGATGAAATCAAGGAGGCTGGCACTGGCGTGGCTGCCATCAGCCAGGAAGTGGAAGCCCAAAATGAAAAGCTGAAGGCCGCCAAGCTGAAAATTGCCCAGGTGGATGGCGAGAGCAAGCAAGTGGAGGATGAGCTGAAGGACAAGACCGCCAAGATGGCGGACCTTAAAGGCCAGCTTAACAAGCTGCCTGAAGGCTTCAACCCGCAGACCATCGCCGAAGATCTGAACAAGATTAAGGCTGAGATCGCCGAACTCCAGAACCAGGCTGAAAGCAAAAAGAAGGAAGTGGCTGATGCGGAGAAGAAGAACACCGACGCCGAAAAGGCGTTGGAAGACATCTCTTCCAAGATTGAAACCCGCAAGAAGTCCTTCGAACGCAATTCGATGTCGTTCAAGGTGCTGGCTGTGAACAATGACTGGGGTTTTGTGGTAATCAATGGCGGCGATAAAGAAGGCATCACGCCTGATACGAAGCTGTTGGTAATCCGCGGCACCCGCACCGTGGGCAAGCTGAGCATCCTCGCAGTGCAGGGCGACAAGACCATCGCAAATGTGATGACGGAATCCTTGGCCCCTGGCATAACCCCCGCTCCTGGCGACAAGGTGATCCTGGAAAACCTTTATCAGTAAACGGGTTGGTACCCGAACGATATGGGCTTATTTCATGCGTTTTATCTCATCCCCCATGAATACCCAGCTCCTCAAGCTCCTTTCTCTCGCCCTGCTCACGGTCGCCTTCGTGTCCGCTTGTGAATCTGACAAACCTCAGAAACCCAAGCCTGTGCCACCTCGCTCGGATGTAAGTGAGCTGCCCTGGAACCGCCCCCGGAGCTGGGAAGCCGGTGCCGGGTTCGGCGGCATGATGCCTCAGTCGCACTAAGCGCTGCCATCTAATTTCAAAAACTTCGAAACGCCATCGGTCGCAATGCGGTCGATGGCGTTTTGCTTTTTGACGATGCAGAAACGAGGGGGTGGAACCAATCTGTTGGTACGAGCGACGACTTCACGGATGATCGATCAATCGTCGCCCACTTCCTTTGAGATACCTTTGTACTCTAGGGGGAACCGCCGCTCCAGCGCCTTAGGCGTCGCATAAGCGATCAATTGGGCCTCATGCCAGTCGGCAAGCCCCCAAAATTCGTGCGGCAAGCCCATGATAACTGCCGCGCATGTGGGCATACGGGGGATGGAGGCGCGCGCTAGCATCTGGTCGCAGAAGTCGTGCAGGCCGGGATTATGAGCCACTAGTACAATGTGCTTATACTCCTCCTCCACATCGCGCACGATATCCAAAATCGCTTCGGGCGGAGCGAGGTAGAGGCGGGATTCCAGGCGCATGGCCGTGGGTGGCAGGCGAAAGGCTTCGCGCATGATCTGCGCCGTCTGCAGCGCTCTCTCGGCGGTGCTTGAGACAATCCGCTCGGGTACCGGCATCAAGGGCGCATTGCCGCTGCCGCCAAAATAGGTGCCCTGCAAAAATTTCGAGACCGCTGGTGCCGCACGCAGTCCACGCTCATTCAACGTCCGGTCATGGTCGCTCAGGCCGGGCTGGTCCCAGCTTGACTTCGCGTGGCGGATAACGGTCAAATACTTCATTCAAGGCAGCACGTGGGCGCATGTGACACGCTGAGCCGGAATTGTCAACTTGGCAGCTCGCCTGTGCATAAAGCAGTGGACGCTGCTACGGTGCCCGCGACTATTTGCAGTGCCTGATTTACAGTCTCTTCCAACGCGGCCGCAAAGCCCTCACGATGCTTCAGTGCCTTGGTGGTTGTGGATTCAGGTTCTCAGCCTTGATGCGCCCGTGGTGATCGTGCTCTGGCAGGCCGCCCTGGCGCACACGCATCGCATTTACCTTCCCACCTCCTTCTATTGGGGGCTGGGCTTGGTAACGTGGATGGTTTATCTGCTCGACCGCACTGCCGATGCCGTGTCGGGCCGGCTCCCGTCGCCTCTTAGCGCGAGGCACGCCTTTTGTCTGCGACATCGCAAGCTGCTGCTGAGGCTGGTGCTTCCTCTCGGAGGGGTGGCGATGGGATGGATAGCGATGACTGAGATGCCCTCGGGTCTGCTGGAAAAGGGTCTTTCGATGGCCTTCCTGGGCTGCATCTATCTTGCGTGTTTTTCCGCGCGCCGGAGCAGCCCGTTGCACACGCTGCTCGTCGGAATCGCCATTATGCTGGCAGTTGTTTTGATCGACGGCTTGCCGCTTCCCACGGCCTTCAAGATCGCAATGGGCGGTATTTTTTCCGGAATCATGGCGTTTGCCGCCCTGGGCAGGCTGGATCCCCGATGGCATGCGCTGTTGCCCAAGGAAGGCATTGCCGCAATGCTGATTGCGCTAGGATGCTCCGCTGGCGTGCATTTTTGGGCCACAGATAATCACGCCTGGATTTGTATGGAGGTATTCCTCATCGGCGGGCTCTTCCTTCTTAATCTACTGGGCATTTCGACTTCCGAGTACACGGCTCGTCTCCATGCGGATCCCGACTCGATGCTGCATGCCCGCCCTTCCCTCCGACGAACGCACCTCTGGCTAGTGGCGGCTTTGCTCGTTTGCAGCCTATACGTAGCAGCAACCAATATTAACGCGCACCACGCTCCAGGAGTAGCGGCCACAGCCATTACTGTGGCGATTGCAGGGTTGTTCAGCGGCATTCTTCATCTGTTCGTCCGTCGCCTGCGGCCGGAACTCTACCACTTGCTCGCTGATGCGGCCCTGATTGTTCCCTTGCCGGTGTTGTTCTGGCTAATGCCAAACTGATAAAACAAAGGTTGGACAAAAAGGCCCTTGCTGTGCCTTACAGTTCTCTTAAATTTCCGGCATCATATTATAATTATAATATGGGTAAGGCTTACCTTCCATCTCACTCAGACGCATGCAGCAAATTGAACGGCAGACAGGCAAGTGCATTCGTGACGTAGTCGTGGTCGGGGGAATGCTGGCGGTGCTGAATCTGCTGATCGCCCGCAGTGATTTCGGGTGGATCAAACTGAATCCGACCCCATGGATTTTGCTTCCTGTCCTCATTGGCGGCCGTTACGGCCTCACTCCAGGACTGATTTCTGGGCTGCTTTCCAGTTTAGCTATAGCACTGGTCCAGGCCAGGATTGCTACTGTCCCTGTGCCTGCCTTCGCTCAGCAGCACTCGTTCTTTTTCACGGCCGTCGTGCTGAGCGGTTTCCTTGCAGGCGAGATGAACCGCCTGCATCGGGCTCGCACTCGAGCGCTCACGGAGTCAACAAATCGCCTGGAGGACCAATCTACACGCCTGAGT
>JAQGPI010000341.1 GCA_028293175.1 Verrucomicrobiaceae bacterium
CGCCAAAGGCAAGCGAGGCCTGCGTATTGTCCTTATTGTAAGCAAACGTCACCTGCCGTCCGGTCTCATCCGTCAGGCGTGACAATCGCCCGCTCACCGGCTCATAGGTCTGCGTTGTGGTGGTGCCATCCGGATTGGTGCGGCCCGTCCTGCGCCCTTGCACATCAAAGGAGAAGCGGGTGATCTTGCCCAGCGGGTCGATGAGCGTTTTCAATCCCCCGCACCGGCACCAGTCCAGCAGCGTGCGGCGCCCCGTGCTGTCGGCGATCTCCGTCAATTGCCGCAGCACATCGTGCTTGTAGGTGGTCAAGCGGCCCGAGATGGAGCGCACACTCGTGAGGTCCAGCTTGTCATACGTCCATTGTTCGTACTCGCCATTCGGATACGTTTTCTTGATCATCCGATCCAGCGCATCGTACTGCAACGTGATCGTGCGCGAAGCCCCATCCGTGATGGAAACCAGGCGGTGCGAACTGTCATAGCTGAACGTGCCCTTGTCACCCGTGCCAGTCAGCGGCCCATCGGCGGTGGTCAAACGGCCCTGTGCATCGTAGGTGAAGGTGGTGGTGCGCCCTAGCGCATCGGTCATTGTCAGGGCCTGACCGCGCCCGTTATAGCTCATCGTCGTGGTGTTGCCCCCGGCATCCACCAGCGTCACCGGCTTGTGCTGGGCGTTGTAGGTCGCGGTCAGCAGGGTGTCAAAGGTGTTGGCACCGGTTTTCTGCCGAACCTCCAGCAGGTCGATCATGTTGGCCGCGTAGATGAAGGTCGTCGTGCGTCCCGCAGGATCGACCATCAGTGTGGGATTGCCCAGATCATTGCTTTCGAACTGATAGAGCTGGGTGCTGCCATCCTCCAGCAGTCGCGCCATCTTGACCATCCGCGTGTCGGGTGTGGAGGGCGCGGAAATGCCACTGGTCTGATTGCGATACTCAAACCAGACGCGGCCCTCGAGCGGAGCTTTGACGCTCTCGATCAGGTCCGAGGAAATGGAAATGTCAGGTGTATGCAGGAAGTGCGTGATCTGTGCGGAATTCACCTCCCCAGGTGCGTCCCTCATGGCCTTGCGGTCCCAGTACAAAGCGTTGCGCTCGTTGTTGTAGTTGTTCAACACCAGGATGTTATCCGGCACGGCGGGCAGGATAGCGTCGACGCCCTCCAGTTTGTGACGGAACTCCACGCGCTCCTTGTCGCCATTTGGATGCGTGGTTTCCAGCCAGCGGGTGGGGCCTTGTTCGCCGTATTCAAACTTGGTTTCGCCATAAGGCGTGATCAGCGCCTCGATCAGATCCGTGATGCCTTGATAACGGAAGCGCGATTCCAGCCCGGCTTCATCGCGGATCATGACGAGACGCTTCTCGGCGTCATAGCTGAATTCGGCGAAGCGTCCCGACGGGTCGGTGACGCGCGTGGGGTCCAGACCGTTGGCACTGTATTGAAACGTGGTCTCACCACCCACCGGATCAGCGATCTTGGTCAGGCGGGTCCATTCGCCAAACGTCCCCTGCACGCCAATGCGCTCATACTGGAAGGTCGTCTCATTGCCCGCCGGGTCCTTCAGCGAGGTGCGGAAGTACTGCGTGGTGTAGGGCGCATCCCAAGCATAGGCCAGATAGCTGTAGATCTCCACCGTGCCATCGGGATAGCTCACCTGAAAGGAGCCGTTGGGCAGGCGCTCCAGCGTCGAATACGTGCGCTTCTCGCGCTGCCACGTCTGGGTGCCTGCGCTCCACTTGTAGTAGTTCCGTGCGCCGGTGCCGGGATAGACATTGACGCCGACGTCCTGTTCGTAACTGAGGTAAGCCACCGTGCTGCGCAGCCAGCGACCGCCGCCGTCCGTGATCGGCTGTGGGATGAACTCCTGGCTTTCGCGGCTGTTGTACGTCATCGTCAGATCCACAGGGAAACCCACGGGCGGCGTGTATGTCAGCGGGGTGTCCTTGATGTTCAGACTCACCACGGAGGTATGCACTGCCCAGTCCGCCATCGCCGGGCACTTGCCATTCTTGACATTCGAGCCTACTCGCGGAGAGCTGGGGTGCGTACCGGAGGGATCAGGCCGGCCAGTGGCTCCTTTGCCAAACACCTGTGCGCCTTCCGCATCGTCCACCGCCGTCCAGCCCGGAGGCAATGGATTGGCATTGACGAGGAAATAGCCAGACGCCTCCGCGTCCAGCCCGGCAGGCGAAATGGTTAGCGGCGTCTGGCTGGCAAAGGTGGGATCTTCCACTTGGTACCGTCCGTTAGTGCCCGCGCTGCCCACCAAAGCAGCATAGTGCCCCACCTTCCAATGCACCACCGCCGGGGTGATGATCGCGGCCCCGGGGGCGCGTTTGGCCATGCGGAAGCCGGTCATCCCGGCCTGCACGGCGATATCCCGGGTCTGCGTGAGGGAAAAACCCTGCCGCGTGGAAACGGAATCGCGGATCGGCGCAGGAAAGTACTCTTTCACCTCCTGGCTGGCCAAGATTCGGCTCAGCGCCAGCGGGCCACAGCGGAACGACGTCCCAGGGCTGCTGGTCATCAGTCCATAGCCCAGCCGCGCATCGTCCAGCAAATTGCCGCCGCTACCGCTGAAAGTCCGCCCCTCCACCTTCTTGAGCAGGTCCCCTAAGCTTTCATAGCGCCCCAGCCGGGCGTACATCAGCGCAAGCTCACCCGCCGCCTTGCCGGCCATGGCGGAAGCTTGCGGCGGAATTCCCTCAGCGCTGCCAATGCCCCAAGCCTTCTCGTACGCGTCCAACGCTGACCCAAATCGGGCATTACGAAAGTAAAGGCTTCCCAGTGTGGTCCATACAGCGAGACGATAGGGGGAATCGGGGTGATCCGTGAGGAAGACTGTCAAAGCCCCCACCTGATCGGGATCACCCTGGCTTTGATAACTGCGCAGTGCCTCGGCACAGGCGGTGGTTTCTTCGGGCGTCGCGAGGCGGGTGGACGGCCATCGTTCGCCACGAAAGCCAATGACCTCGCCAACTCCTGCTGCCGCCGCTGTCGAGGTCTGCGGTAATGAGCAGAAGCACGAAAGAGCTAGAATCAAACAGTTCTTCAGACGCGAAACGGGACGAGCTGCGAGCATAGGGGAAAGGCAGGTAGTGTTTCCCCTTATTACATCAGTTCATGTCCGATGCACCTGACAAGTTGCCGTTTTTTGCTGACCTTGAAGGACAACAACCCCTTCAATGCCACGCTGCCGCAGGTCTCCCGCACTGTGAGCTTCAACGGCGTGCTGCTGCCCGCCACAAGCGTGGGCACAAGTTACTTCCTGCTTTCTGGCATCACCGGCCCACCTTCGAATGTGACCACCTCGCCGCAAACCCGCGGAAGGTGCATGTCACCCAACAGTCGCGAAGTGTGCTACTTCCAACTATGGACCCATGAACGAGCGACAAGGGGATTCACCTTGCCCAGCCTGAGGAAATGAGCCCCTCATTAATGGTTCGTGCTCGCGGTAGACCCCGCTTGAACCCGCACCCATAGGGGTTCATTGCTGTCCCCAGCACGAAGCGGGTCTATTCGCCGTGCAGGCGGATGTTTCGATTCGGTCACCTAGGCAGCACCGGGCTCGTTCCACGGCACTCCACTCTTGGAGCAAATTTTTCCACTTAACGCCTTTGGTGCAGCTGATCGCCTTGGAAGCAGAAGCCTCCAAGCATTCTTGACGGTCCAACAGAGGCGTGGATCCAGAATTGAAGGAGTCTCCAAAAAGTGTCCAAATGGTCTCCGTTCACAAGCGAGCAAATGGCTGGAATCCTTGATACATAAGGATACGCCCGGCAGGGATCGAACCTGCGACCAGCGGATTAGAAATCGATTGTTCATTACCGGTGCGCAAAGAACCTTTTTAAAACAGCAAGGCCTCAGACCTGCGAGAGACGTCGAATCTCTAATTCGTCCCGTTAGAGGAGAGAAGATGTATCCATTTTGTATCCGTTTAAATCCACAAACCCCCGCAAAATGGCGCAAAGGGCCGCAAGTCACATTTTGAGGCTCCCACGCCGGAACCCTTGTTTTATAAGGGTTTCTCGGCTACCGGCAGCGGGACTCGAACCCGCACGGTGTTGCCACCAACGGATTTTAAGTCCGTTGCGTCTACCATTTCGCCATGCCGGCTCAGCCTGAGCCTATAACTTGGTAGCCTGGAACCAGGCGGGTGGCGAGTGGAAAGGTGAGGTGAGGCGGCGTGAAGCGGCGTGAAGCGCAAGATGGGCCTTCGGCCTGCCGTTGTGCCTTGCCTTACATGATGAAATCCTTCTTTGCTTCTGCCCTCCTGGCGCTGGCCACCTCCGCCGCCATTGCCGCTCCTCAAGATGACCAGTACGTCCTGGGCCCGGACTCCCAGGTGAAGCCGGATGTGCCGCACGGCAAGGTGGAGCAGCGCAAGATGGACAACTGCAAGGCATTCCCCGGCACCACGCGCGACTGGTGGATTTATGTGCCGGCACAGTACGACAAGGCGAAGCCTGCGTGTGTGATGGTGTTCCAGGACGGCGCCGGCTGCGTGAAGCCCGATGGCGGCTTCCGCGCGCCGGTGGTGTTCGACAACCTGATCGCCGCCGGGCAGATGCCGGTGACGATTGGCATCTTCATCAGCCCGGGCAGTTTCCCTGGAGAAAAGCCGGGCGACAAGCCGCGCAGCAACCGCAGCTTTGAATACGATTCGCTGGGAGGCCTCTACTCGCAGTTCCTGCTGGAGGAAGTGCTGCCCGAAGTGGCGAAGGAGTACAATCTCACCACCGATCCCGAAGGCCGCGCCATCTCCGGCAGCAGCTCAGGCGCGATCTGCGCCTTCAACGTCGCCTGGGAGCATCCAGAAGCCTTCCGCAAGGTTTACAGCACCATCGGCTCCTATACCAATATACGTGGCGGCAACGTGTATCCGGCGCTGGTGCGCAAGACCCCGAAGAAGCCCATCCGCATCTTCATGCAGGACGGCAAGAACGACATCGACAACCAGTTTGGCAACTGGCCGCTGGCTAACATGGACATGGCTGCCTCCTTCAAGTTCGCGGGTTACGATTATCAGTTCGTGCAGGGTGAGGGCACCCACAATGGCAAGCACGGCGCGATGCTCCTGCCGGACGCCCTTCGCTGGCTGTGGCGCGACTGCGCCAAGCAGTAGCCTGCCGTTGCAGAAAGCTCTTGGTTCCCACCGCATGCTCGCCGCCGATATAGACAGCGTCGGCTGGGAGGCTTAATGCTCGCCAGTCGGCGGCTCTCATTCCCACGCCTTGGCCTCACTCGCCTATCTTTTGGGCCTTGGGCGGCGTCAGTTTCAAGGGTAGCGAGGCGGTGGTTTCGCTGCCATCCACCACTGGCACGGCGCGACGCACATTTGTCCCGTCGGCAGTGACCGGGAGGGCCTTCAGGATCGGAGCACGGGCACGGAACGGATCTTCGTTGCACAACACCGTTACGCTCTTCATGCGCACGGGTTCGATATCCTTGTACTTCTCAATGACGGGTGCTGAACCCACATCTGAACTGCTTTGGCCCATGCCCAGGGTAAAGCCATTGCTAATGATACGTTCCAGCCCTTCGCCCTTATGGAAGGTGCATACGCCTTCCATAAAAGTGCCAGGCCGCACGACTTCCATGTAAATGGTCGGCACCGTGCGTACCTTGCCATTTTCAGCCGTCACCTTGTCATAGCAAAAGTCAGTCGATCGCAGGCCGCTCTTGGTGCAGATGCCCACGCGCTCGGCGTTTTCAGGCGGCGTGAAGGCCTCCGGCTTGTAGTCCTTTTCGGTGGCGTTCATGATGTCCGCCCAGATGGGCAGGGCGATGCGATTGGAGAACGCGTTGGCATACAGGGTGGTGGGCTTGTCGAACCCTACCCATACGCCGCACGTGACAGCGCTGGTGTAACCGAGCTGCCACATGTTGGCGAACTTTGCATCCGTGCCTGTCTTGCCACCTACGGGGAAGGATTTCATGGCGAAGTCGGTGCGTGCCGCCTTGCCGGTGCCGCGTGCCATTACTTCGTTCAGGCAGGAATTGGTCTGCCAGGCGGCGATCTCGTCCATCACCTGCACGGGAGCCGATTCTTTTTCGTCGATTTGGTAAATGGTCTGGTCCCCGGAGTCGGAAATGCGATTCACCACGTGGATGGTCTTGGGCCGGGTGCCCTTGTTGGGAAAGGCTGAATAAGCCAGGCACATCTCGTCGAGACGGGCCTCGCTCACGCCGAGATAACTGGCGGGCAGGGCCTTGACGGGAGACTCGATGCCAGCCTTGGCGACGAGCTCGCTGAGAGGGGTCAGGCCCACCTGCTCGCCCAAGCGCACTATGCCGGCGTTCTGACCACGCACCATGACCTCGCGCAGGCTGATCTTACCGCGAGAGAAGGGAGGCAGGGATTCATCGGGCAACTCCTGGCCCCACTCGCCCAGCAAACCTTCAGTGCTGCCGATCATCACGCGCCGGTTGTCCAGGATCATGTCCTCGACCTGCGTGGCGGGGAAGAAATCGGGCTTGGCGAAGGCGGTGGCATAGACCAGTGGGGTGAATGCGGTGCCCACGGGTGACTTTGCCTGCAAGGCGCGGTTGAACTGGCTGTCGCGGAAATCACGACCGCCCACCACAGCGAGGATCGACCCGTCCACGTTGTTGATCACCAGGGCTGCTGCTTGAAGGTAAGCAGCCACAGGGCGAGCCGTAGTGGGGGCGATGGCACCGGACTTGAGCTTGGCCTTGTAGTCATCCAACTCCGCGTGGTATTTCGAATACGTCTGGTGCTGCCAGCCTTTATGAAGGCTCTCCACTTCCAAGAGGCGCTGCTGCACTGCCTTGTCCGCGATTGCCTGCAAGTGGGGATCAATGGAGGTGTAGATATGGAATCCGCCGGTGGCGGCCCGTTCTTCGCCCACCAGTTTGATCACTTCCTGGCGCACCTGGTCGTAGGAATAGGTGAGCTGGGGGTTGGGCGCTGGCACGGCGGTAATCAAGGGCTTGCGCTCCAGTTCGACCGCTTCGGCATAGGTGAGATAATGCTCGTCCAGCATGCGGTGGATCACCATGTTCCGCGACTTCAGAGACGCGTCCTTGTGCTTGATCGGTGAGTAGATGTTTGGGGCCTTGATTAGGCCGCAAATCGTCGCGGATTCCTCAATGGTGAGGTCGCGCGCATCCTTGCCGAAGTAGCCTTGAGCGGCCGCCTGGATGCCGTAGAAATTCTGCCCGTAACCGCCGCCGAAGTAGATGCGATTTAGGTACAGCTCCATGATCTCCTCCTTGCTGTAATACTTTTCCATGCGCATTGAAACGAAGGCCTCCAAGATCTTGCGCTTGATGCTTTTTTCCTTCAGATCAAACGTCTGCCGCGCCAGCTGCTGGGTGATGGTGCTGGCACCCTGGGTGACCTTGCCCACCTTGAGCGTGAGCCAGACCGCACGGGTGAGGCCGATGTAATCCACGCCCTTGTGCTCATAGAACCGGGAGTCTTCCTGGGAGACCAGCGCCTTTTTGAAATGGGCCGGTACCTCGGCAAGTTTCACCGGAATGCGGTTGAGCATGTAGAGGCGCCCGAGTTCACCGCCATTGCGGTCGTAAACGATGCTAGAGGACTCTAATTTTTTGCACTCTTCCAGATCGAAAGTCTCGGCCTTCTCGCGCAAGGGCTGCACCACGAAAAGGAAGGCCCCAAAGGCACCGGCGGACAACAGAATCCCTAACGCGAGCAGGGCGCTGAACCACGTGCGGCGGTAAAACGGTTTTTTTCGCAGCCCGATCGGGCCTCGCCAGTTGCTTTCTCCAAGCAATTCGTCGTCGAGCATGGGATGTGTGGTAGCGGGGGTGAGCGCGGAAGTTTACAGTAGCCCCTTTCTGACCTAGCGCCACCTGATTCCTTAATCCTGACAATCCAGTGCCCTCCTCCGTCGAAACCTTCATTCTTCAGAGTCTCGCCGCTTCTGGGGCCGGATGGCTCAGTTTTGCCGAAGTGATGCGGCTGGCGCTCTACCACCCCGAGTATGGATATTATAGTGGTAACCCCCAGCGTATCGGCCGCACGGGCGATTTCTATACGGCGGTGAGCGTAGGCCCACTTTACGGCCAATTGCTCGCGGCAGTGGCGCTGGAAACTTGGGACTCGCTGGGTCGTCCCGATTCGTTCACAATCATTGAGCAGGGAGCCCACGACGGCCAACTGGCTGCTGACGTCTGGGCCGGTTTGCGGGACGGTCCCTTGGGAGAGATTGCGCGTTATTGCATCGTGGAACCCCAGCTTGGTTACCAGCGGGCGCAGCAGGATCGTCTGGTACCACTAATCGGCGGGAGAGTCTCCTGGGCCCATGATTTTGCCGGTCTGCGGGCGGGAGGAGGTGCTATGTTCCTCTGCAACGAGCTGCTGGATGCTTTTCCGGTGCATCGACTACGCTGGAACGGTGTTGCCTGGGAGGAAATCGGCGTCGTTCGGGAAGGCGATGGCCTTGGGTTTAAGCCCCGTGCCATCCCGCCGGGTCTGTTGGCGGAAGAGGCGGCACGACTGCCGGAAGACCTTCCCCTCGGGTATACCACGGAGGTACATCCCGCTGCTGCCAATTGGCTGCACCAGCTTTGCGCCCAGCCGTTCAATGGCACGATTCTGATCGCCGATTATGGCTACGAGGCCGAGGAATACTATGCGCCGGAGCGGAGCGACGGCACCTTGCGTCGCTATCATGACCACCGCGTGGATGGCGAGGTGCTGCGAGATCTGGGCGAATGCGACCTCACGGCACACGTTAACTTCACCCAAGTCATCGACGAAGCCGAACGTGGAGGATTTGGTGTGAAACGCTTCATGGAGCAAGGCCGCTTCCTCACTCACGCCGCCAAGCCGTGGTTGGCCAGTCTGGAAGGCAAGCCGCCCTCCAGCGCGACCATGGCGTTGCTACGGCAGTTTCAGACATTGACCCACCCCAGCCACATGGGCGCGGCGTTTCGGATGCTGCTGCTGTCGAATGTCAGCGGGAGCTGATGTCGCTAATCCCTCGCCGACACAATCTCGCAGAAATTGGCGGGCTGGCCGGTAGATTCCAGCACCGAATGCCAGAGCTCGTGCCGCGGGTCCACCTTGCGGCGGCCATGGATGACGAGGTCCAGCGGCAGGTTGACGAATGATCCATGCCAGCGACCCACGAGCATGCCTGTTTTGCCAGCCACGGCCGCATGCACCGCACCCTGGGCTAATCGTGAGCAATACACGTTGTCCTGGGCATTGGCAGGCACGCTGCGGACGATGTAACTGGGATCAATGTACTTCACATTGGTTTCAATGCGGCGGTCCTTGAAGAAGGTGCTGATCCGGTCCTTCAGGAACAGGCCCACATCGCCGTACCGCTGGTTGCCGCTGGCGTCCGTGGCGCCGGTGGCGTCCATTAGATCCTGGCCCGCACCTTCAGAGACGACGATGACCGCGCTGCCGCGTTTGGCCAGCCGGTAGCGCAGCATTTCTAGCAGCCCGCGTGGCCCGTCCAGGCAGAAGCGCACCTCGGGAATGAGCACAAAATCCACGTTGCTGCCCGCCAGTGCGGCGTAGCAGGCGATAAAGCCGGAATCCCGGCCCATCAGCTTCACCAGACCCACGCCATTGACGGCTCCAGTGGCCTCGATGTAGGCGCATTTCACAGCCTGCACTGCCTCCGCAAAGGCCGTCTCAAAGCCAAAGCTCTTATCCAGGTACATGATGTCGTTGTCAATGGTCTTGGGGATGCCTACGACGGACTTCTTCAAGCCTCGCCGGTCGATTTCCTTCACAATGGTCGCCGCGCCGCGCAGCGTTCCATCACCGCCGATGACGAAGAGGATATCCACCTTCATGTCCTCAAGCGTGTCCACCATTGCGCCGATGTCCTGCTCTCCTCGTGAGCTGCCTAGCATGGTGCCACCGAAATTGTGGGCCTGGGCCACAGATTCCGGCTTCAAGACGACCGGCGTATGGCCATAGGGTTGCACCAAGCCCTCATAACCGTAACGGAAGCCGAGGATGCGAGTGATCCCGTATTGATAGGTGCACTGGTTCACGATGCCCCGGATGATGTCATTAAGCCCTGGGCACAGGCCGCCGCAGGTAACAATACCCACGGTGGTGCGCGGTGGATCGAAGAAAATGGAAGCGCGCGGGCCCGCCTCCTCGAAGCTCACCGGCTCGGAAGGCGCCTCGGAATGGCCAGCGGCGCGGTGTTCGAAGAGCACCCGGTCCCCATCTGTTTTAAAGGGTGCCTCCGTGCCGCCAATATGGCGCAGGGGCGAAGGGAAAAGACAGGGTCCGAGAGATGCGATGGGTTGGGCCACGATGAAAAAGAAAGAGTTGAAGGGAGCAGAGTGCAAAGCTCCTCGGGAGGTACGCTAGCATCAGGAATGCCAGATGGGACGCTTCCCCGGTAAGGTGAGAAGAATGATCGGGTGGGGGGCGTGTGAAATAGGAGGGGGCGTGATGGTAGCGGGAATACACTGGGTTCTGGAAGCGTTTGATTGTCCCGCATGAATTTTTTCCCTGCCTTTCTCCTCTTGCTAGCCCTGGCCACTCCTGTCGTTGCTGTGGAACTCGTCGTGGGTGTGCCGAAGACGGCGGCGGTGAGCGAGCCCTTCAGCATTGACTTTGATGCCAAGGGCGTGCTGCACGGCGTGGAGTTCACCAAGTCCAACCGCGTTTACCGAGTGGTGAACGGCCAGGTGGAATTCATTGCAGGCGTGCCGCACAATTCGGATGAGAAGTCTGGAGCACCCGAAGAGGTGAACGATGGCGCTGACCCTTTGAAGGCAGTGTTCAAGGGCATGCACGACATCCAGATCACCAAGGACGGCAAGGCGCTGATCGGTGATTCCTTCCACAACTGCGTGCGTCTGATGGATCTGGCCGGCGGTCAGGTGTCAACGATTGCGGGCACGGGCAAGGCAGGATTTGCAGGCGATGGCGGACCGGCGACAGAGGCGATGTTCAGTATCACCATGACGGCTTCATTGACACCGGATCAGAAGCAGATTTTGATCGCCGATATTGGCAACAGCCGTGCGCGGTCTGTTGATCTCGCCAGCGGCATTGTGACCACGCTTGCAGGCAACGGCAAGAAGGGCCTGCCCACGGATGACGCTGATGCCTTGCAGTCACCCATGGGCGATGCGCGGGCGGTGACGATGGATAGGGATGGCACTCTCTATGTGCTGCTGCGCGGCGGCAATTCCCTGGTGGCAGTGAAGGAGGGCAAGGCACGCACGGTGGTGAACGCCGCTGGTAAAAAAGGCTACAGCGGCGATGGCGGTCCGGCGCGAGATGCGACGATGAATGGTCCCAAATACGTGGCCAGGGATGCGGCAGGCAACGTGCTCATTTGCGACA
>JAQGPI010000357.1 GCA_028293175.1 Verrucomicrobiaceae bacterium
AATCTCACCATCAGACAAGGCCTTGCACGCCACAGTGTGGAGCGGCAAGGATCAAAAGCAGGGCGTGTATTATCTCAATTCGAAGGATCAGGGCGCACAGTGGTCGGAACCGCTCCAACTCGGTGACAACACGGCCACAAATCCGGACTGTGCGGCAGGCGAAAAGAACATGGTGGTGGCCGTCTGGAATGCACCAACCAAGCATGCAATGACCGTCAAGGCGTCCTTCTCCAAGGATGGCGGCAAAAGTTGGTCAGGCCCAAAAACAGTCTCTTCGCTTGATGCCAGCGCCACGCATCCACGCGTCATTTCAACGGCATTGGGCTTCCGCATTTTCTGGACCTCAGTGGAAGGCACGCAGCTTCTTTGGAAAAGCGTGCCGTTTGAGGCCCTTCAATGAAGAGTGCGGTGGGTCACACGATCAGGGCTTTTCAGCCTTGGCTGCCTTCTCCGCTTCGTGCGCTTTGCCGGTCTCAATAGCGGCGGTGGAGGCAGCGGCAGCGATCGGAGTGCCATGACTGCTTGTCGAGGCGGCTACCTGCCGGTGCGTGCCTTTCAGCGTCTTGCTGGTCTTGTCCTCCAGACCGAACACCGAGGTGGCAAGAACCTCCTCTGAAGTCGTCTCCGCCGCCGTGGTGGAAGCCGCTGCGGCCACCATGCCACCATGACCTGCCGTTGAGGCTGCGACATTGCGTGTGCCACTGCCACGCTTAGCAGGGCGGCCAGCCGAAGCGGTGTCGGAACCGGACATGGAAGTACATGCGAGACCGGCGAAAGGCAGTAGGGCAAGGAGGAAAAGCTTCATTGGAATGAGGGGATGGGGCGTTGCTGGATCTTCCGACAGTTCACCACACATCAGGAGTCATGCCGATTCAAACAGTAAAACACGCCCATTCACTTCCTGATTGATCGACAGCGCAGACCTTCTAGGCTCATGCCTCACTCCTTTATCCTTTTCCATGAAACGCCGCGCCCTTCTTTCCTGCCTGTTGGTTGCATCCGTGACTCTTTCCACCTTGGCGGAAGACGCTAAAATCAAGGTCGCCTGCGTGGGCGACAGCATCACGGCGGGCGTGGGCACGAAGAAGCCGCACAACAGCTATCCAGACCAATTGGGCACCCTGCTCGGAGCCAAGTACGAGGTCAGAAACTTCGGCAACAGCGGCTCCACCATGCTAGATGACGGCGACAAGCCCTACAAGAAGCAGAAAAGTTACATTGATGCGCTGAACTTCGCGGCGGACATCTATGTGATCAAGCTGGGCACCAATGACAGCAAGCCGCAGAACTGGTCCAAGAAGGATGGCTTCGCAGCTTCCACCAAGTCACTGGTCGAGGCATTTCAAAAAGCAACCCCAAGGCCAAGGTGTTTCTTTGCACTCCCGTGCCCGTAATCGGCAAAGGCAATTTCGGCATCAACAACGAGATGGTGCACGGCGAAATCATCCCGCTGGTCAAGCAGGTGGCCGCCGAGATGAAGCTCGAAGTGATCGACCTGTACACCGCGCTAGACGGCCATCCCGAAGTGTTCCCCGATCGCGTGCATCCGAACGACGATGGCGCGACTCTGATGGCAAAGGCTGTGCACGCCGCGCTGGATTAGCCGTCCATCTTTTGCTGGCAATGCGGGGCATCGTGACGGAGAGCACCCCATGACTTTCCAAGAACTCGGCGTCCCCGCAGATATGATTCAGGCTCTCGATGAGCTGGGGATCATCACACCCACCGCAGTTCAGGCCAAGGTCATTCCTTTCCTTATCAAAGATGGCAGCGATCTGATCGCCCAGGCCCAGACAGGCACCGGCAAAACAGCCGCCTTCGGCCTGCCATTGCTGACCAAGATTGATCCGCATTACCCGCAAATTCAGGGCCTCGTCATCGCGCCCACCCGCGAGCTGGCGAAGCAGATCGGCAAGCAGCTCTTCCGTTTCACCAAGCACACCGCCAAGATCTTTATCGAGGTGCTCGGCGGTGGCGACAACATCGACAAGCAGGTGGAAAAGCTGCAGCGCCCCACCCACATCATTGTGGCCACTCCCGGGCGGTTGATCGACATGGTCAAACGGCGGGCGCTCAGCCTTGGTGCGGTGCGCTATCTGGTGCTGGATGAAGCGGATGAAATGCTCAGCATGGGCTTTAAAAAAGAGCTGGCCGAGATCCTCACCCTCACCACTGAGCGGCGCAGCACCTGGCTGTTCTCCGCCACCTTTCCGGAAGCCCTCAACCAGCTCACCAAGGGCTGCATGTCCCCCACCCCGCACTCAATCCGCATCGACCAAGGGCAGGTGGTGAATCGTGACATCGACCACAAGTTTGCCGTCCTTAGCCGCGACAAGAAGACCGAATTCATCGCCAACTTCCTCAAGCGCCAGAAGGAAGGCCGTGGTCTGATCTTCTGCCGTACCAAGGCCGGTGCCGCCACCCTCGGCAGCGAACTCAGTGCCCTGGGTTTGTCCGTCGAGGTGTTGCAGGGCGACCTCATGCAAAAGGAACGCGACAAGGTGATGCGCGCCTTCAAAAAGCAGCGTGTGCAGTTCGTTGTCGCCACCGATGTCGCCGCTCGCGGCATTGATGTCGAAGGCCTGTCCTTTGTGATCCACCACCAGCTTCCCGATCAGCTTGAGTATTACACCCACCGCAGCGGCCGCACCGCCCGCGCCGGGAAGAAAGGCATGTCCCTCGCCCTCATCGGATCAAAGGAAAAATGGCAGCTCAATCAGCTCGAATCCAAGCTGAAGGTTTCATTCAGCGAGTATCGGTAACTGACGCAGCTACGTCCGGAGAACAGTCCCTGGTCGAATTCCATTTCGACACCCTGTTCTCATGACTAGATACCAAAACAACAGCGGTAGGTCCGGTGTGTTAGCCTACGAGAGCGGCAAGGACTTCATCAAAGTGAAATTCCACGATGGCACCTATCTATACACCCATAGCAGCGCGGGTCGTGCCCATATAAAGGCTATGAAGGCACTCGCCAGTGCTGGCAGAGGTCTGAGCACCTACATCAGCCAACACGTCAAAGATGGTTTTGAAGCCAAAATACGGTGAAGGCGGAAGGGCGTGTCCCTCGGCCTTTATCCGTTTGAGAAACTGGGCAGCATAATTAGCTCGAAGTAGCTTTCATCCCCCGGGGTTCGGTACTAGCGACTGGTGTTGCGCAATCATCCCGCTTACGATATACCGTGAGCCACAGTATGAATTCCTTCCGGCTCCTCTCTTTGGCAGCCGTCTTCGCCTCCTTCACTGCTGCCATGGCAGCCACGCCCGACCCAGAGGCGGAGCTGATAAAAGGAATCCTGAGTACCTGACTAAAATTCCAAAACTCAGCATTACAGGACAGGCCCAGGGCGGGAAATCCCGGTTCGAGCCGTGGAAGACGGACTACGGTTCCTATGACCGGGAGGACACCTCATCCTACCAGCTCAGGTGCACCATCAAGACCCTGGTCCAGACACCGCAGCGAGTCCGCATGCAGGCATTCCGCTTGAGCCGCAACCTCGATACCAACGGCTTCGAAGTCATGTTGGTGGGCGATTTCAAAGTGACCTACGGCGGCCATATCCCCACCACCGTCGGGGCCACCTGCAAGGCCATCAACACCGACCTCAATCTGGTTGGCCTCGGCATCCGTGAACGCGGCGGCGACAAGTATGTCGGCTGGACATGGCGCGCCATTGATGGCCAGGGCAAAATCTGCGCTGTGGTCAGCTCACAGTCCGCCTTCGATCATTTCGCCAAGGAACAGCCGATTGAGAAATAGGCGTCGCAGGACTGCCAGATTTTCCTCATCAACGAGTGGCACGCAGTGCAGGTTCAAACCCTGGGGCGCATGAAATCGAAGACTTGTGTTCGTGATCTATCTCATTCAGCGAGCATCGCAAGGAACAATCATACAATGCCACTTGGCGTTGCGTTTTTTCAGTTAGAGACTGTTCGATTTTCGAATCTGAAATGACTCAATCCCTTCTACTCCCGTCCCCGCCGAGGAGTTTAAAGGTCTCGACATCCCCGCCCTTAATGAGGAAGAAGAAGAAGAGCAACCCGGAGGTTCTGAATTACGCTGTTGTGTTTAGTCTTCTCCCTGCTCCCGTTAATACATGGAAAAGGGATCAGTATATCTGGGACTATCGGGTTTTGTTCCTGCTTTTGACGAACTAGATTTCGGAGACGGAATAGTGCTAAAAAAGACATATGCCTATATTTTTAGCACCACAATGGCAGCATTTACACCCCATCCGACAAATGCGGACGGAACAGCCTTGAAGAATCCTCGTCCTACGCCCGGACCATGGGTCGCAGTTGATGGGGGATTCTCGTTCTATATTCACGCTGAGCTTCAAGTACCCCCATCAATCAAAGGCGTTGCCTTACCAATGGAAGCTGTTTTAGACATCATCTTAGGCCTAATACGTATGTATGTTCGTCCGGAGATTTTTGCGCCTGCTATATCACCCATGCCTTTCCTCATTGCAAAGGACCACCCGAATTTCACAATTTCGTCTTATGAGGTGAATCCAAGGCACACGCCATTTGTGGTAGAGGTGCCCGAGCAAACGCCCGCAGAGTCTTTCGAATATCTCCAGCACCATCTCAAAGCCGGGTAGTGGTACAGTTTGAAAACGCGGGCTGAACGGGGCTCTTGCGCCAGCTTGACCGCTCAAGTATAATAAGGGATGGCCAAAAATCCCAAACGTCCCCGTGATCCGAACATGCTCGCCAAGATGATCGTGGACATGAGCACTGGCGCGGATCTGCCGCAAGAGACAGCACCAGCAGGTCCAGAGAAGAATGCGGCAGCAGTCGCGTTAGGCAGGCTTGGAGGCCTTAAAGGCGGCAAGGCGCGAGCGGATAGCCTGACGCCAGAGAAGCGTTCAGACATTGCCAAGGCGGCGGCGGCTAAGCGGTGGGAAGCGAAATAAAGGGCAACCCCATAAATATCCTTTGCGCGCTCATTAACCTCGTGATATATCCAGGGCAGTTAGCGATGTTAATACCGTGAAGCGCCTCCGCGAGTGAACCTGCTCAAAGTGTAGCGCAAACAGAAAAACACCCGCCTTCTCCGAAATCGTCCCTCGCCTAGTAAACTGGGGAATGATCTTGATGGAGAATGGCGGGTGCCAAGGGTCTTCTTATGTTCGCTCACAACCACCGATTACACAAGCATTATGTCTGATACATTCACTCTGATTTCCGAGGAGGACATCAAGGCCCAGATCAAAGCTCAATACTGGGCTCAATACGGTAAACTCAGGAAGGCGCTTAACGACACGATGGCGGCGCTTCGTTCCTACGGCGTGACAGAGTTCCCTGATGAGCCTTTTACGCTTACCACCACACCTCCGGTGAAGCCAAGGGAGACGGGCGCATTCTCCGTTAAGGGCATGATTCTCTCTGCTGGCGAGGCTCTTGGCGAGAACATTAGCAAATTCACGGTTGCTGATTATCTCGCCAAGACCTACCCCGAACGCACCATTAACGCCAACACCCTAGGCGTCACATTTTCCCAAGTAGCCAAAGAGCAAAAGTGGACGCTAACGCAGAAGGGGGAAGGGGGCAGGCCTGCAATCTACAGCGCAAAACCAGTCTCATAAAACCTCGTTAATTAGTCCTTGACCGCTCAAGCAATATGGTACATTTTGCCACCATGAACAAGCTGAGCAAAGACGAACGCAAGAAGGTTGTCGCCTGTCTAGTTGAGGGAAATTCTTTGCGCGCCACTGTTCGTATGACTGGTGTACATCGCACCACGATCATGAACCTTCTGAATGATCTCGGGGAGGCTTGCCAAGCCTACCAGGATACCGCGCTCCGTGCGCTGCCCTGCAAGCGCGTCCAGTGCGATGAAATCTGGAGCTTCGTTGGATGCAAAGAGAAGAACGTCACCACGGAAAAGAAGATCGAAGGTCAAGGTGATTGCTGGACCTGGGTTGGCATGGATGCAGACACGAAGCTTGTTTGCGCTTGGCTCGTTGGCTCCCGTGACGCTGATTCAGCTTCGGAGTTTATGAGCGACCTCGCTAGCCGCCTTGCTCATCGCGTCCAGCTTACTACCGATGGGCACCGTGCATACCTCACTGCCGTTGATGAGGCTTTCGGCGGAGACGTTGATTACGCC
The DNA here is from genome assembly GCA_028293175.1 of Verrucomicrobiaceae bacterium. Taxonomy (GTDB): domain Bacteria; phylum Verrucomicrobiota; class Verrucomicrobiia; order Verrucomicrobiales; family Verrucomicrobiaceae; genus CAINXC01. The sequence continues at coordinate 6,116 of JAQGPI010000357.1, forward strand.
ATGCTGGTGAAACAGTACGGTAACTCCCCTGAGTCTTCAAGGGGTCGCTACAGCCCCGCAGAATGCACGGGAGCCAAGAAGGTGAAGATCACTGGCGACCCTGACAAGGCGCACGTCTCCACCTCCTTCATTGAGCGCCAGAACCTTACCATGCGGATGAGTATGCGCCGCTTTACTCGCCTCACCAACGCGTTCTCAAAAAAGATCGAAAACCATATGGCCGCAATCAGCTTGCACTACATGAACTACAACTTCTGCCGCATCCATCAGAGTCTGCGTATTACGCCAGCAATGGCCGCTGGCGTTTCGGATCATGTGTGGACTCTGGACGAAGTGATTGCCCTACTGGGGTAAGCTGACCGGTTGACAACCGGCGCTTTGATGTTCCTGTTCCCTTCGTAGAAGGGTACCCGTATGCCAAACGCTCTTGATGTCGCCAAGTATTTCCTGTCCAAAGCTGATGCCGATGAGGCTGGAGATGTCATCTCTAATCTCAAGCTTCAAAAGCTGCTTTATTATGCTCAAGGGTTCCATCTGGCTTTAACGGGCGCTCCGCTTTTTGAAGAAGATATTCAGGCGTGGGTTCACGGTCCTGTTGTGCGGGAAGTTTGGCAGGCCTTTAACCAGTATGGCGCAAATGGCATCCCTGCTCC
>JAQGPI010000376.1 GCA_028293175.1 Verrucomicrobiaceae bacterium
ACCAGCAAAAGCGCCATGGATGCTCTCAAAGCCGTGCCCACCATCCAGGCGATGTATCAGGTCCACGAGAACGTGCGTGAGGACAAGGAGAACACCGCCACCAAGGAGTGTATCGCCAATGACGGCGACAAGGGCGAAGCCTGCGCAGGGCATTACATCAAGTGCTCCGTGAGTGCGGACAGCAAGACCTACACGGTCTCAGTTCCATCGAAACAGCATTCGCGGACGTTTGAGACGCGGACGAAAGAATAAGGCTGTTGTAACCCGATTACTCCCGATCTTATGCGACCTCTTGCCACGCTCCTCACCGCCGCCCTCATGCTTACCTCTCTAGCGCGTGCCGATGATCCGCTGGTCTTCGTCTCAGCCTTCGCTTCGGGCAACAAGGGCGCGGTGCATGCCTTTCAGTTCGATGGCAAGACCGGGGCCTTGAAGCCCCTGCATCGCACCACCGATCTGCAAAATCCCTTCTTCCTCGCGGTCTCGCCGGACCAACGTTTCTTGTACGCCATCGATGCGGAGAAGTTCGGTGGCAAGGCGGATGAGAAGGTGGCGGCCTATGGCATTGAAGGCCGCACGGGAAAGCTCAAGCGGCTGAACGAACAGTCCACCCATGGCAATGCCTCGTGTTACATCTCCGTGGACGCGACCGGCAAGACGGTGGCCGTGGCGAATTACTCATCTGGCAACGTCGCCTCGTTCTCGGTGAAGGCGGATGGCTCCCTGGGCGAAGCCGTTTCCATCATGCAGCACACAGGGCCGGGCGCTGATCCGCAGCGGCAGAAAGGCCCCAACGCGCACAGCATGGTGATGAGCCCGGACAACCGTTTCGCCCTGGCGGCGGACCTCGGGATCGACAAGATCATGGTGTATCGTCTGGATGCCGCCACCGCGACGCTGACACCGCACAAGGACCAGCCGTTCGTGAAGACGGAACCCGGCTCCGGTCCCCGGCACATGGTTTTCCATCCCAATGGCAAGCGCCTGTATGTGATCAATGAGATAGGCAATAGCGTGACACGTTTTGACTATGCCGCTGAGACCGGCACGCTGACTTTGCGTCATAGCATCTCAACGGTGCCCGCTGATTACACCGGCAAGAGCTACTGCGCTGACCTGAAGATTACGCCTGATGGCGGCTTTCTATATGCGACGAATCGCGGCCATGACAGTATCGCCTCCTATCGTATTGCCCAGGATGGCGTACTGACGCTGCTCGCCATCCAACCTAGTCTTGGCAAAGGCCCGCAGAACCTGCTCATCACGCCAGACGGCCAGTGGCTGTTGTGCGCGAACATGCCCGGCAACAGCGTGGTGGTGTTTCAGATCGATGGCAAAACCGGCGGCCTTAAAGCTGTAGGCGATCCTGTATCGATGCCCATGCCTTCATGCATCCGCTGGGTGGATTGAGTATCGAAGGCTGCGCTTTCTATCGCTTCTGTCCGCCTTTGTCGTCGGCAGAGATGCGGTCGAAGACCTTTTTGGAGAAGGCCGCGCGCTGCTCGTCAGTCATCTGGAACATCTTGTCGCGGTTGTCCCGGATGACCTCGCGGAACTTGTCATGGGCCTCGCGAGATATGCCGTTGTGGTATCGGTCCTGGTCGGCCTGACTCAGATAGGCCGAGCCACGCACGTACTCCTTTCCGTCCTGATCCTTGCGGATGGCCTCCTCACGAGTGGGATATTTGACGGTACCGGAGCCGACTTTCGCGGGATTGAGCTGGGATTCGCTGTAGCGCAGGGTGACGATCTCCGGCCCCACCATGAGCTTGATCTGAGTGAGGCGCAGTTCGTTGCTCCCTAATGCCTGGACGAGTTTCCATCCCTGGGCGTTGGGTTCTTCGGAAACCACGTAGCTTTTCTTGGTCGCCTTGTCCATCAGCGTGGCCATGGGCTTGCCGCCGACTGTAGCCACGCCAGTGAGCAGCAGACTTTCAGTGAAATCCACCACGCGATTAAACGGAGGATTAGCAAGCAGTGGCTGGAAGGTGCTGACATCCAGCGGCTGCGGCAGATCTGGGTCATTGGTGATGGCATCAGCCGCGGGCAATGAGACACTTGTCAGCAGACAGACGAAACTCAGGGCAACGATGGCTGAAAAGCGCGGGATCATGAACGAGAAATTCGATTCGTGGAGGAATACGCAGCGGTTGCCACCGTATTGCAATGGGGATTGCGCTATAACCCGGAGGAGTAAGGCGTGAAACCTGATTGACCTCCACCAATCCATAATCCACCTTCCGCTATCGACAATCCACATTCGCCACTCATGCTCCCTCGCCGATCCGCCACTGAAGCCTTCGAAAAAGTCCCCACCCTGGTCTTCCCGAATTCCGCCACCGCCGCTGCCGAACTGGCCGGAGAGGTGAGGCAGATCATTGAGACGAAGAACAAGGCGGGACAGCCCGCAGTGCTGGGCATGGCCACGGGTTCCACACCGGTCCCGTTTTACCGCGAATTGATCCGCCTGCACAAGCAAGAAGGTCTGAGTTTCAAGAACGTCATCACCTTTAACTTGGATGAGTACTACGGTCTGAAGGGCGATCACCCTGAGAGCTACGGCTGCTTCATGGCGGACCAGCTTTTCAACCATATCGACATCCCAGAGGAGAACATTCATATCCCGAAGGGCACGATTGCATCGGACCAGGTGTTCGCTCATTGCCGGGAATATGAGGAGGCGATTGATGCGGTGGGCGGCATCGATTTGCAAATCCTGGGCATCGGCCGGACGGGTCACATCGGCTTTAATGAACCGGGCTCCAGCCGGGAATCTCTCACCCGCCGCATCACGCTGGACCGTATCACGCGCCAGGACGCTGCGAGCGACTTCCGCGGGGAGGAAAACGTACCTCACTTTGCCATCACGATGGGCGTGGGCACCATTCTGCGCGCCAAGAAATTGGTGCTAATGGCCTGGGGCGAAAACAAGGCCGGCATCGTGGCGAAGGCGGTGGAAGGCGCCGTGACGGAAGCCATTTCCGCCTCGTTCCTACAGGAGCATCCGAATGCGCGCTTCTTTATCGATACGGGTGCCTCCCGTGAACTGACGCGCTTCAAGCTCCCGTGGCTGGTGGGTCCGGTATCGTGGACCCCGCGTGAAACCCAGCGCGCCGTGGTGTGGCAGAGCAAGAAGGCTCATCGCCCCGTGCTCAAACTGGTGGATGAGGACTACAACGAGAACGGCCTTTCCGATCTGCTCAGCGAGCAGGGTCCAGCTTATCAGCTTAATATCCGCATCTTCAATCGCCTGCAGAACACCATCACCGGCTGGCCGGGCGGCAAGCCGAATGCCGATGATACTTACCGGCCGGAGCGCGCCGGCCCCTTCCCCAAGCGCTGCCTAGTTTTCAGCCCTGAGCCGCAGGATGCCATCGTCTCCATTGGTGCCACCATCGACCGCTTGCGCGAGCAGGGCCACGATGTGCATGTGGTCACGCTCACCAGCGGTTCGTTGCGAGTAGCGGACAGCGAAGCGGATAAATTTGCCAGCACCTTGCTGGAACTCGGCGCTACGGCGATGGACTCGGCGCAATGGAAGGAACAGACCGACTATGCTCGCGAGCTAGTGCGCTTAATTGAAGAGAAAGGCGAGTTCGGCGAAGATCCGCCGGTGCTTCGCCGCCTGAAGGCGCTGATCCTGCGCGGTGAGCTGCGCGATGCCGCTCACGCTGTTGGTTTGGGTCAGGAGAAAGTCGTTTTCCTCGATCTGCCTTTCTATGAGAAGGGCCGCTATCGCCGCTTCGTCAGCACAAACGAAGACACCGCCGCCGTAGCCGCGCACATTCGCGGCTTCAAGCCTCATCAAATCTATCTCACTGGCGATGCGGCAGACCCGTCTTCCGTGCCTGCCATCGGCTTCAAAGTGGTCGAGGCTGCGCTCAAGGAATGCGAGCAGGAAGAGTGGTTCGGCAGTTGCAGCTTCTGGCTCTATCGCGGCAAGGAGAAGTCCTTTGAGCCACATGAGATCGACATGACCGTTCCGCTGAGTCCTGCACAATTGGAGCGCAAGGAACGCGCTCTCATGCGCTACCAAAGCCTCAGCTCATTGGAACTCGGTGCACCGCAGGCCAATCGCGATGCGGCCAAACAATACGATGCACTGGGCCTCGCGGAATACGAAGCCATGGAGTGCTTTCAACGCTGGAAGCGGACCCACTAAGGGCTGCGTTAATGCATTTCTACCGAGCACGATCCCAGGCCGCCTATGTAGTAGTTAAACTGCACATTCGGATGGTCGGCCAGCAGGCTCATGGGCACGGCTGAATCGGGGATGCCTTTGGAAATCATCAGTGCGGTGAGGCGCTGGCCCAGTGGATTGTCGTGCATCCCGGCCTGCCAGATGGAGACCTTCTCGGAAATCCACGTCTCTTTGGGTCCCACGGTGATGGCGCGTTTCGGCACCATGGTCACATTGCCGCCGCCGGAGGTGCGGGCGTTCTGCGCCAGCGTCACAGGATGCAGTTCCACCACGCGGGTGCCGAGCTTGCGGTACTCCGCCGGGGTAGGGGGCTCGTTCTTGTACTTGCCCGCGCGCTTGAGCGGATCGTTGAAGGCCCAGTGCTTGATGTCGCCCTGGCCGCCTTGCATCACTGCGCAGCGGATCCCGCTGGTCCAGCTATTGATGTAGCTGCTCAGGTCGCCTTTGGGGAAGTGCAGGCCTTCTTCCGTGATGCGCTGCTTCTTCTCGATGCGGTTGAAGCAGAGCTCGCGATCCGCCTTTTCAAAGGACAACGGATGGCTCACCGGCACCTGGTGGCCGGTCTCTTCATCGTACCATTCGTCCATGCCCCAGAAGTGTGCATGCTTCAGGCTCAGTCCCAATTCATTGACGAGGCGCGCCACCAGTGGAAGCTGCTCGGTGGGACCGATCGGGCCGCAGATGCCCACGGGATTGTCAGCCGTGGCCTGCTTCCAGGCGTGAATGTACTCAAGCGCCTCGGCGAGATAAAAATCTTCCAGCGTGTCATACATCACCACCTTGAATCCTGGGCGGGAGAGCTTGAGCAAGTCCTTCGCCGTCAGGCGGGCAGCATCATTGATAAGGCTGTGATCGAGGGTGGTGTAGTCCCACCAGTCGGGGGCGATGTGGCTGAGTTTGCGAGGCATGGGAGCGAGAGGATGGAATGGCTATGAAAGCGGAAGAAGCAGCGGCAGGTCAAGCATGGAGACCGTCGCCGTGCAAATCATACGCAGAGTGCGCTAGAGATCACTCAGTAGAGTCAAAACTCTCTGTTTCAGCGCCCCATGCGCAAGATGATTCTCCACTGGCGCGAGCACAAGCCTGTGTCATGATGGGCTAATTGCATGAAACTTGCCGTTTTACTGACCCCGCACGGTCCCCCCCTCTGGAACATATTGTTCTCCGTGCTGGTGGACGGCGGCAAAAAGCGGCGTATTCCCTTTACCATGAGAGTTTTTCAAGGTCTTCTCGCCATCGCTTTCGCAAGTCTTCTCGCCAGTTGCCAGGATGTCAATCCCCAGGCCCAACGCTGGGGCAATCGCATGCCGCAGACGTTGCCACAAGTCACGCCCGTTCAGTTGTACAATGAAGCCAATATCCGCGTGACAATGATTCCCAAGGGCACAGTGGGCCGGAAGTTCTACCGGCCCATGACTCCCCGTTACATCACCATTCACAACACCGAGAACACCTCTTCGGGCGCGGATGCCATGCGTCACGCGCTGGCGCTCAAACGCGGCGCGCTCAAGTCGCGCATGCGCCCTGGTGGCAACCGCATCGGTTTCCTCACTTGGCATTTCACCGTGGACCAGAACATCGCCGCGCAGCACTTGCCAAGTCGCGAGCAGGGCGAGCATGCGGACTTCAACGGCCCTGGCAACAACTACAGCATCGGCATCGAGATGTGTGAGAACCGCGGCAACGATGCCGCCCGCACCATCGACCGCGCAGCCAAGCTGGCTGCGTATCTGATGTATGTGTATCATATTCCCGTGGACAACGTGGTGCCGCACTACCACTGGCGTCGAGTGGGATCGAGCCCTGAGCACAAGCCTTGTCCGCACTGGTTGCTCGACAACGGCCGCCCAGGGGCGACTTGGCGCTGGTTCCAGGGCCGAGTGCAGGCGCATTTCAACCGCATCGTGCCTGGCCCGGTCGCGGGTATTTGAGTGTCCGTTTTTCGCTTCAGTTTGATGACTTTTATTCAACGCAGGTGGCTCTCTGCCACCCTTGGGCTTCTGTCCCTGCTACCAACTGCCCAGGCCCAAGTCAAGGTGGCTACCCTGCATCCCTTGCTCGCCGATCTGGCACGGCAAGTGGGCACGGATCGTGTGCAAGTGGTCGAGCTGTTTCAGCCCGGCAGCGATGTGCACCACTTTGAGCCGAACCCAAAGGACCTGCTGGAACTGCGCGGTTCGGCAGTGATTTTTGCCGGTGGCATGCATCTCGAAAACTACCTCGACAACTTGCGCGACAGCGTGGGCAAAGTGCCGGTGGTAGAGGTGGGTGCCACGCTGCCTGCGCTAAAGATCAAGCCCGGCCAGGAGAAATACTTCGAGGAGGATGTGGATGTGAAAACCGGCGTTGATCCGCACTGGTGGCACAGCCTCGATAACGTCCGTCGCGCCGCCCGGACAATTAGCGACGTGCTCACAAAAGCGGACCCTGCGGGCGCTACGGCCTATAAGACCGGCCTCGCTGCCACCAATGCGCGCATCGCTGCCTTGAAAGCTTGGGCAAATGTCCAGATCGCGCAAGTGCCGCGTCACGACCGCAAGCTGGTCACCGCCCATGCGGCCTTTGGCTACTTCTGCCAGGAGTTCGGTTTCGAGGCTATGCCGCTGCTTGGCCTCTCCCGCGAAGACGAGGCCACCACCAAGCATGTGGCAGAGACCGTGAAAGCTATCCGCGACCTGCACATCCGCGCCGTCTTCCCCGAAGACCAGGCCAATCCCAAGATCCTGCAGGAAATCGTGCGCGAGACCGGCGTTAAACTCGGCAAACCGCTCGTCGCTGACGGCACCTCTCCTCATGCGCACACGTTTGAAACGATGTTCCGTTACAACATCGAAGCGATTGTTGAGGCGCTGAGCAAGGATAAGTAAACCGAAACGCTTTCTGCGAAGGACCAAGAACTTCCCCAGATAAGAACGTCATCTTCAATGCGCGGTTCACCACCAGTTCAACTCGCCTTTCTGCTCCTCGGCTTCTTTATCCTGGGAGTGCCCCTTGTGCGGTTGACGCATGGCGGCGCGGAATCGGTAACGGGCGCGATTCGTACGACTTCGGCCACGGATGCAAAACCTGTGTTTGTGCGAATTCGCTATTCGCAGAAGCCCTTGAAACTGGAAGTGAAAAGAGGTGGTGAAAATGTTCTGCCTGCCGGTGATCTGACGGCCTCGCCCGTCGAAGCCCATACTACCCTCTTAAGTCCGCTGGAGGGATTGGAGTTTTCCGTTGCGGCTGAGTGGCCTTCAGGTACGCCGGACACGGCATTGACCATCGAAGTAGAGCCCGACAGCCTTGATGGCCGCACCCAGACGCTCTGGAGCACTAACGGGCGTATTGAAGACATCGCCTCATTTACCTGGAAGTGATGACTGCACCCCACAAGCCAGTATCCCACACCCATGAGAGCGACCACGTTTGCTGGGGTGGGGGCAGGGAGCATGTGCAGCATCATCGGCTGGAGGTTTCAAACCTGGGCGTGAACTACCGTGAAGTGGTGGCGCTCGATGGCATCAATTTCGCCACCGAATGCGGCCGCAGCCTTGCTTTGGTGGGCCCTAATGGCGGCGGCAAAAGCACCCTGCTCAAGACCCTCGCCGGTCTGCTCAAACCTGATACTGGCATGGTGCGTTGGCGAGGCCAGCCGCTCATACAGAGCAGCCACGAGATCGCCTACCTGCCGCAGCGCAGCGATGTGGATTGGAAGTTCCCGATCACCGTTCGCGGTCTCGTGGAGATGGGCCGGTACCCCAATCTTGGCTGGTGGAAAAGCTACCGCCAGCATGATGCGGAGATTGTCGAACGCGCCCTGGCCGCCATGCGGCTCCAGGCCTTGCAGCACCGTCAAATTAGCGCCCTCAGCGGTGGCCAGCAGCAGCGCGCTTTCATTGCCCGCGCCCTGGCCCAGGAGGCGCACGTCTTGTTGTTGGACGAGCCATTTACCGGTCTGGACGGACCGGCTCAGGAGAACTTGGAAATGCTCTTCAAAGACCTTGCCGGTGAGGGGCGTCTGCTCATTGCCAGCCATCATGATCTCTCCACCGTCGGGCGTATTTTTGATGAGGTGCTGCTGCTCAACCGCCAGCCGTTTGCCTTTGGCGCGGTGAAGGAAGTTTTCACCTCTGAGTGCGTGGCGCGCGCTTACGGGCGTACTTCATGAAGCATGCCCTTTCTGCCTTCCTCTTTCTTTAAACGCGATGTGATAACGGTGGCCCGCGAACTCGTGGGCATGGAGCTGGTTTGGGACGGTAGCTCGGGTATCATCGTCGAAACCGAGGCCTATACGGTGGAGGGTGATCCAGCGGCCCACACCGCCACCCGCCCGAGTGCCAGGGAATTCGTCAAGGTGGGAAGGGCAGGCACTTCGTACGTCTACTTCAATTATGGCATGTACTGGCTGTTCAACCTGCTGGTGAAAGGTGGCGAGCGAGATGGACTAATTCTGATTCGAGCCCTGGAGCCCGCCTCCGGCTTGGATCAAATGCAGAGTCGAAGGCAGGGCCATAAGCTGGAAAACTGGTGTTCTGGTCCGGGCAAACTCGCGCTCGCTATGGGCATTGATGGCACGCATCACGGCGTGCAGATGGCGGGAAAGGGAAGACGTTCTGGCTGTGGTTTCAGGGTGCCCGCAGGTGGAAGGCAGCACGAGGTGGTGGCCGATGTGCGCGTAGGCATCAGCAAGGCGGCGGAATTTCCCTGGCGTTTCCTGGCCAAGGGTAATTCTCATGTGAGCGTGCCGTTCGGCAAGGTGAAGGCGATGAAGGCGAAGTGAGGAAGTGCCCGCCCTCCCTTTTTTGCGCTGCGAGCGGGAATCCTTGCGCTTTTCCCTGATGAACCTCTGAATGCATCCAGCGTGAAGGACGTCTATGCTTCGTTCGTCCTTTTGTATCTCTCTCCTCCCGCATGACATCGACTCCGCTATCTCCGTCGCTAGACACGCTTTCGCGCGTCCGGACGGGTGGCAAGTACCTGCGCAGAGGCGCTGCGAAGTGGTGGTTGAACGGGGTGAGCTATGGTCCGTTCAAGCCGAATGAATTGGGTGAGCCCTTTCCTGAACGGGTACGGCTGGCGACGGATTTTGCTGTGATCCGGGGCATGGGTTTCAATGCGCTGCGAATCTATGAATTGCCCACGGCGGCGGTGCTGGAGGAGGCCGCTGCCCACGACTTGCTCTTGTTGGTGGGCATCCCGTGGACGGAGCATGTGGATTTCCTACGCTCGCCCGATCATTTGCTGGAGATCGAGAAGAGGGTGCGGACTGCGGCGCTGAGTTTCGGGTCTCACCCATCTGTCGCCGCGCTGGTCATTGGCAACGAAATTGAAAAGACTCTGGTGCGTTGGATGGGCCCTGTGAAGGTGAAGCGCTTCCTGGAGCAGTTGATCGATAGGGCACGAGAGGCGGCTCCTGAGTGTCTGCTCACGTATGCGACCTATCCGAGCACCGAATACCTTATCCCGGCCAATGCAGACTTCGTAGCGGTGAACGTGTACCTTGAAGACGAGGCCACATTTGTCAGCTACCTGCGGCGGCTGCAAAATCTGGCGTGCAACAGGCCGCTTGTGATCTTGGAGTTCGGTGTGGATGCTTTGCGGAATGGCGATGAAAAGCAGGCGCAAATCCGCCGCTGGGAAATGCTGGCCGTGCTCCGCGAGGGCACCGCTGGGAATGTGTGGTTTGCCTTTACCGATGAGTGGTTCCGCGGTGGCCAGGAGGTGTCAGACTGGGGCTTTGGACTCGTCACGGCGGATCGTCAGCCACGCATCGCTTCTGAGGTGGTCATTGAAAATGAACCGCCCCTCGCCGGGCCGCGCATCAGCGTGGTGGTTTGCACCCGCAATGGCAGCGCCACCCTGCGCGAATGCTTGAAGGCCTTGGAATACCAAAGCTACGGCAACTACGAGGTGATTGTGATTGATGATGGCTCCACCGATGAGGTGCCCGCCATTGCTCAGGACTTCCCGGATGTGCGGTATCAACGCCAGGAGCACGCGGGTCTGAGTGTAGCGCGCAACCTGGGCGCGCAACTGGCCACGGGGGAGATCATCGCCTATACGGATGATGACTGCATGGCCGATGAGGACTGGCTGCGCTACATCGCCCGGGCCTTCGATGATCCGCAATGGGTGGCCGCTGGCGGACCTAACATTCCTCCGCAGGCCAGAAACAGGATTGAAGCCGTGGTTGCGGCAGCGCCCGGCGGGCCCTCGCATGTGCTGCTCAATGACGTGGACGCAGAACATCTGCCGGGCTGTAACATTGCCATCCGCAAGGCTTCGTTGGACGCCATTGGCGGCTTTCAGGCACCCTTCATGACCGCCGGTGATGATGTGGACGTGTGCTGGCGGTTGCGTGAAGCGGGCGGGAAACTGCGTTTTGTGCCCGGTGCCATGGTTTGGCATCACAGGCGTTTTTCGGTGCGCGCCTACCTTCGTCAGCAGAGTGGCTACGGAAAAGCGGAAGCCTTGCTGATGAAGCATCATCCGCGGCGTTTTGGTGCCCTGGGTGGAGCCCGCTGGCGCGGCCTGATTTATGGAGACGCCACGGGATCGCTGCCACCCACGGAAGGCTCTATTTTCCATGGTCCGTTTGGCACCGGCTTGTTTCAAGTTATCTATACGTCGTCGAACGCCTTCTGCTGGTTTGATGTGTTTTCTGGCCTGTCATGGATCGCTGTCGCCCTGGTGCTGGCTTTGGTGGGGCTACCCGTGGCGGCGCTTTCCGTGTGCTGTATTGCAGCGTATTATGCATGGCGGCGCATGGCAGACGGCAAAGCGGCCAAGATTCAAGATAAGGCGCTGTTGTGGTTCCTTTGCCTCGTCCAGCCAGTGGTGCGGGAGTGGGCACGGCTCAAGGGAATGATCCGGCTCGGAGCACGGCCCGGTATCAAGGCGTTCAGGCCGAACATCCTGCCGCCGCGCAAACCGGCCAAACGCTCCCACAAGGTCCTGGAACTGGCCTTTTGGTCGGAGGCGGGTGTGGGCCGGGACGACTGGATGCATCAGTTCCGCGAGGTGTTAATGGAGGAGCACCTAACCGCCCGCGAGGACGATGGTTGGCGCTGGTTTGACTTCGAACTGCTGGGCATCGTGGGCCTGTCGTGCGTGACCGAGTATCACGGGGGCCAGAAGCAACTGACGCGCGTGTCTTTGAGCCGTCGCAGTGACCGGCTTCTGTGGCCGACGGCGGTAGTCGGCAGCTTGATCATCTGGGGAGTGGCACCGGTGATTTATCACTGGTTTGGAGGCGTGGGCGACCCTAAATTACTCCTGCCCTTCTACGCGGTCCTGTTTGCGCGTCCGCTTTTCGAACTGCTGTTCTTTTGGCCCATGGCCAAATCCAAGGTGAGGGATATGGCTCTCCGTGCCGCTGAGCGGGCCGGATTGAAGGAGATTTGAACCATGATTTCTTACGCTCTACAAGTCTGCGACTATTGTCTCAATTCGGCGCCTATGTTGTCGTCGAATCTGATTGCATCGTGCGAGGTTACCGCTTGTCTTGAATGAGTATGAAATCAGTTGGTATTGGAATCATTGGCGGTGGCCTTATGGGCCGGGAAATGGCGAGTGCATTTGCACGTTGGTGCGCGCTGACGGATGTCGATGTGAAGCCCGAACTGGTGGCCATTGCCGATCTGGTCGAGCCCGTGCGCGAGTGGTTCCGCTGCATTCCCTCCTGCCAGCAGTTTACTGACGATTACAAGGCCCTGCTGGCGAATCCGGCGGTGGATGTGGTGTACGTGGCAGTGCCGCACAACCTGCATCAGCAAATCTACATTGATGTACTGGAAGCAGGCAAGGACCTCTTTGCCGAGAAGCCCTATGGCATCGAGTTGTCGGCCGCGAAGAAGATCTTCGAAGCGGGTCAGCGTACGGGCCGTTTCGTCCGTTGCAGCTCGGAATTCCCTTTCTTCCCCGGGGCTCAGCGGGCCCTCCAGGCCGCTACTTCGGGCAAGCTGGGCCGCATTTTGCAGGTGGTCTCCGGCTTCCATCACAGCAGCGATCTCGATGCCACCAAGGCAGCGAATTGGAAGCGCTTCAGCCGCACCTGCGGCGAGATTGGTGTGCTCGGCGACCTGGGCATGCATGCGTGCCACTTGCCGCTGCGTCTAGGCTGGAAACCCACACGTCTATTTGCTCAATTGCAGAAGGGCTATCCCGAGCGGCCCGATGGAAAAGGCGGCATGGCGGCCTGCGATACCTGGGACAACGCGATGCTGCATTGCTGGACCAATATCGAGGGCCAGGAAGTGCCGATGCGCCTGGAAATGAAGCGCATGGCACCGGGCGAAACCAATAGTTGGTTTATCGAGATCCTGGGCACCGAAGGCGGCGTGCGTTACAACACCAAGGAACCCAAAACCCTATGGCTTTTCGAAGGAGGCAAGGAGCAGTACTGGAAGCGTACCGACCTGGGGTTCGGCATGCCATTCAAGACCGTCACCGGCGGCATCTTTGAGGTTGGCTTCCCCGATGTGATCCAGCAGATGTGGGCCGCCTACCTAATGGAACGCGAAGGCAAGCTCAACGGCCGCTTCGGCTGCGCCACGCCCGAGGAAGCTGTGGGCACTCAGGAGATTTTTGCCGCCGCATTGGAGTCGCAAAAGACTCAGCAGGTAGTGACGTTAAAGTAGTCATCATGAAACGTCTTCTCGCCGCTCTGCTGCTCCTTGCTTCGGCTGCTTACTCCAAGCAGCCGAACGTCTTGTTCATCCTCTGCGATGACCTGCGCCCCCAGGGACTGGGCTGCTATGGCAGCGAGCATGTGAAGACGCCGAACATCGACCGCCTTGCCAATGAAGGCGTGCGATTTGCCAACGGCTTCTGCACTACGTCCCTTTGCTCGCCCAGTCGCGCCTCCATCCTCAGCGGTGTGTACGCGCACAAGCACGGTGTCACCAATAACTTCACTGAGTACCCGGCCACCATGGAGAGCTTTCCCGGCATCCTCCATGACGCGGGCTACACTACGGCTTACGTGGGCAAGTACCACATGGGCGAGGACAACGACCAGCCGCGCAAGGGCTACGACTGGTTTGTGACCCACAAGGGCCAGGGCAAGTACTACGACACGGAGTGGAACGTCAACGGCAGCGGCAGCAAGCTTATCAAAGGGTATTACACCAACGTGGTCACCGACCTGTCGATGGACTGGCTGAAGACCGATCACGACGGCAAGCCCTGGTGCCTCTTCCTCGGCCACAAGGCCCCGCACAGCTTCTACACAGCGGAACCAAAGTATGAGCATGCCTTTGACAATGTGCGGGTGCCCTATCCGCAGACGGCCTTCCATCTGGAAGACAAGCCCGCATGGATCAAGGAACGGCTCAACACTTGGCATGGCATCTACGGTCCTTTGTTTGAATGGCGGAAGAAGTTCCCTGATGACCGCCCCGAAGCGGTGAAGGACTTCGAAAACATGGTGCACGGCTACTGGGGCACCATCCTCAGTGTTGACGACAGCGTGGCGCGGTTGCGCACCTGGCTGGAGGAAACACATCAGCTCGACAACACCATCATCGTCTTCATGGGCGACAACGGCCTGCTGGAAGGCGAGCACGGCATGGTGGACAAGCGCACGGCTCATGAGCCCTGCCTGCGCATCCCAATCATCGTGCGCTACCCTGGCCTGACCAAGGACGCCAAAACCGAAACCAAGCAGGTGCTCACAGTGGACATGGCGCCCAGCCTGCTGGAGCTCTGCGGCGCGCCTTCCTTGAAGAACATTGATGGCCGTAGCTGGGTTAAGCTGGTGCAGGGTGGCGATAGCGAATGGCGCAAGAGTTGGCTTTACCACTATAATTACGAAAAGCAGTTCCCATACACGCCCAACGTGCGCGCCGTGCGCACTGACGATTGGAAGTACATCCACTATCCGCACGGTGATGGTGGGAGGGACCGGCACATGGCCGAGCTCTATGATTTGAAGAACGATCCTGGTGAAACCAACAACCTCATCGCTGATATGAAGTATGCCTCCAAGCTTGATGAGTTGAAGAGTGAGCTGACCAAGGTCCTCTCGAGCGTGGGCTTGGATGCCTCCAACGACACAATGCCCGTGGATGAAGGCATCAAACAGGCATTGCCGGACGCCAAAATACGCTAAGACCTCATTGCATGCACGGCGACGGCCCCAACAATCCTCTTCACGGCATCACCCTCGAAACCATGGTGAGGCAGTTGCACGCCCATTATGGCTGGGAGGAACTGACCAACCACGTGCGAATCAACTGCTTCGCTTTCAATCCCACGGTGAAGTCTAGCCTCACCTTCCTGCGTAAGACCCCATGGGCGCGGGAGAAGGTGGAGCGGCTTTACCTAGACTCGATGAGTGAGTTCAAGAAGAGTACGGAAGACGGTGACAGAGAAGCGAAGGGGTGATCGGTGCGATGGCACCTGCTTTAAGGCGCCAGCCACTTCGTGCGCAGATAAGTCTCCACCTGCTTGATCTCGGCCTCATTCAAAGGTCGGTCGTAGATAGCCACTTCAGCGATTTCCTGTCCGCCGGTGCGGCCTTCATTACCAAGCCGGTCCTTGCAAAGACGGCTCGCGCTGGCGTTGCCCGTCGTCACCAATGAGACCAATGAGAAGTCCTTCGGCAGCACTGCGTCCAGTGTTTTCACCGCCGCTCCATTCAAGCGAAGCACTCCATTTTTGACAGCATCCGGCACCAAGCCGCCGAAGACTCTGGCGGTAGGGCTGCCTTCATCCCCACCGCGATGGAAGTCGGTGGTCAGGTCATCGCTAAGCAGAAAACCGGAGCCGCGCATCACCCAGAACACGGTGCGGATGGTGGTAAGTTTGAGCACGGCTCCAGAGCCGGATTTGAACTCCACCCAGTGATCTGAATGATAAGGATTGAAGTCGAGTACGGGCAGACCATGAAGGGCGGCGGGTATAACGGCAGGGCCGTTTTCCACAGCAGGCGGCGCGGCGAATCGCGTCTTGTCTCCGTCATCGTTCCAGCGTCTCGTGCGGTTGGTAATGTTGGTATCAATGGTGTCGTGGCGGGACGCATCGAGATGCATCAGCAGACCGCTCGTTACCGGCAGGCGCATGGCCAACCGTTCGGCAAGCGGAGCCATCACCGGTTTTGATGGCATCATCATCAAAGAGGTGATGGCGATGACGAGGACCGCAGCCGCACCTGCGATCAAGAGCAGCTTCATTTTTGGGCTCACCCTTGGGGTAGGCGTGAGCGGCACATGGGGCACAGCCCGCGAAGACCGTGGTAGTACCGCCGCTGTCTTATGGGCGAGCATCACGGGCTGAAAGGCGGTGGTGGAAGAGGCGGGCACCGGTGCAACGGCCCGCGTCAAAGGCACCATGCCTGAGTCACCCGCGACCGCTGTCGCTACAGGAATGGCCGTAGCATAAGGATAGCTTCCCGCGGCAGGTCCATAGCCCGGCGGCAGGCTTGTCTGGCCCTGACCGTGCTCCGGCGGCAGGAGATGTTCGCGCAGATTGAAAAGCTTGAGTGCCGCGCCTGCATCCTTGGGGCGGGTGTTCATGTCCGGATCTAGCAGTTTCACCACCCAGGCGGAGATCCAGGCTTTCACCTGAGGTGCTTCCTTGGCCAGCGGTACAAAATCATGCGAGAGATGCGCCGCACGCAGCGAATTGATCGAAGCAGGCCGAAAGGGCGGTTTGCCGGCCAGCGATTCATAGAAGATGCAGCCTGCGGCATAGACATCTGTGCGACGCCCCACAGCATCTCCACGCCATTGCTCCGGCGCGGTGCAACGGTAGGCGGCGGCCTGCGCGGGTTCAGATTCCGTGGTGCGGCCAAAGCCTTCGCCAAAGCCGCCCACCCGAACATCTAGCAGGCCAGTGGCAGGACGGTGCACGCGGATCACCTCAGGGCGCAGAGAGATATTGGGGATGCCACGCTCATGCAACGCCGCGAGAGCGCCGAGCACCTGTCGCGCCACTTGCTCGAACTCCATCTCAGAGAGCGGACCCTCGCGCAGCACGCCGCCCAAGCTCTTGCCTGACGGGGCATCGACAATAGCAAACAGGCCCTCATCGTCGCTACCCAGTTCAAGAAAACGCTCGATATTGGGATGGTCCAGCGCCTTGAGCGCGGCGAGCAGATCGCTCTGCGATTGAAGTTCCTCGTGCTCCGCATGATAGCGCCTCAGGTACACTTCCTGCCCTGCATGCAGGTCACGCACCTTCAGCAGGCTGGCCCGCTGATAGCTTTCAAGCGTTTCGAGAACTTCAAATCGCAAACTCATAAACAATCTGAAAAGTTCCATGGTTGAAGGCTATCAAGCAAGGATGAATCGCTGGCGTATCAGGCATCTCCCGCCATGATAGCTCCTCGTGTTCCGATTCATTCATGCCGCCGACCCTCACCTCGACAGCCCATTGCTAGGGCTGGAGAGCTACGAAGGCGCGCCCGTGGACACCATTCGCGGGGCCACCCGGAGGGCCTTCGAAAATCTAGTGGCCCTCGCGCTGGAGGAGCGTGTGGACTTCATTTTGATCGCTGGCGACCTTTATGATGGTGATTGGAAGGACTACAGCACGGGGTTGTTTTTCACCGGCCAGATGGCGCGATTGCGGGCAGCAGGCATTGCCGTGTTTCTGATTTCGGGCAATCACGACGCGGCTTCAGTCATGACCCGCAAACTCACTCTGCCGGACAACGTGCACCTCTTTCCCAGCCGCTCCGCTAAGAGCGTGGACCTGCCGCGGCATCCCGTAACCATCCATGGCCAAAGCTTTCCGCAGCGGGCTGTGCCGGAGAACCTTGTCCCTGGCTACCCTGATCCGGCCAAGGCACGATTTAACATCGGCCTGTTGCACACGAGCATGAATGGTCTTCCCGGCCACGACACTTATGCGCCATGCGCGCTGAAGGAACTGCAGGACAAGGGCTATGACTACTGGGCGCTAGGCCATGTGCATCAGCCCATCGAATTCTGCACCACGCCATGGATCGGCTTCGTCGGCAACTTGCAAGGTCGCCATGTGCGTGAAACTGGGGCACGCGGCTGCCGCTTGGTCACGGTCAATGATTCGCTCAGCATAGAGAGCAATGAGTTCCGCACGCTCGATGTGGTGCGCTGGGAAATCATCGAAGTCGATCTCACCGGTGTAGCAAGCGAAGCAGAGGCCATGGACCGCCTGAGTACGGACCTGCGAGCTGCGGCTGAAGCGGCGGAGGATCGTCTGTTGGCTGTACGGTTGGTGTTTTCCGGCGCTACTGCTCTGCATGGTGCGCTGCATCGTGATGCGCAGCACTTGATTGCGGAATGTCTCGCCGTGGCTCAGCAAACCGACCGCCCCATGTGGATCGAGACGGTTAAACTGCGCACCACACCGATCTATGATGTTTCTGAACTCGCTGAACGCGACAGCCTCACCAGCATCGTAGTGGAGACTTTGCATGCAGCTGACGAACGTCTGGGTGCCATGCCCGCCGACATCCAAGCCATGCTGGAAGCGTTGCCCCCCATACTGCGCGAAGAGGCTGCCGCTGAGTTGGAAGGTGAGGCGCGTCATGTCCTGCTCAGCGATGTGCGCGCCATTATTTTGGAAGCCCTGGCCACCAAGGGAGGCGATGCGGCATGAGGTTCGATGCGCTGCATGTCCCGGCCTATGGACCTTTCACC
>JAQGPI010000417.1 GCA_028293175.1 Verrucomicrobiaceae bacterium
TTACCTTGAATAAAGATCAGAGCCACCCGGTCCTATTTCCGCCATGCTTACTGAGCTATCCCTGCCTGATCTCTACCGCTCCCACGGCTTCACCGTCACACCGCACTTGCAGGAGCTGGTGGATACCTATGGCGAGAGGGAGGTGGTCTCGCCGATGGAGCCACAGACCATCGTCATCAAACAGATGGACGGCAGGGTGAAGGACCTGAAGTTTCGACGGCGCTCCATCCAGTTCTGCCATGCGTTGGCGATCAAAGCGGGGCGCGACAGCCGCCATCAGAAGGCGGAGGCCTTCATGGGCTCGCCACTGGTTCCGGTGGGCTATGCTCAGGCCTTCGACCTGCTGCTCACGCAGGACGGGCGGCTTGTGGGGCTGGGGGATAACCTCGTCGTCACCTGGGGCCCTCGGGGCTATGACTGGCGCGCGAGCATTGCGGCCTTTCTCAATGGGGAGCCGTACCGGCCACTGGGCTGTCCGGAGCCTGAGGAGCCGCTGCCGCAGGAGGAGCAGGAGGCGGGGTTGGCGGACCTGTATCACGCCAAGGGCTTCGTGCTCACACCGCATCTTTTGGCGCTGATCGAAACCTATGGCGAGACGGCCAAAATGCCGCTGGGCGAGCCGGCCCCGCTGCGCGCCGATGGCAGCCTGGACTGGGCCCGCGCGCCGGAGCAGGCAATGGAATTCCACGCACGCCCCCTGATCAGCCTGGGCGCAGATTTCGGATCGTTCAAGAGCGTGGCAAAGTTTCTGGGCACCTCGGTGGCGCCGGTGGGCCGCACGTGCGGACAGGATATCACACTGTACCTGACGGTGGACGGCCGCCTTATCGGCTGTCAAAAGAGTTCCCTCGTCACCTGGGGCGTCGAGGGCTCCGACTGGCGCATGAGCATCGCCGCACGGCTGGCTGGCGAGCGGGCGAGGAAGCTGGGCGTCGTGCGGTGGCTTTAAAGAACGGCGGCCTCGGCAGGAGGGAGGGAGAGGTTGAGTACTGCGTCGGCCATGACTATGAAAGCGGCTGCGGCTTAGAGCCTTTTTAACAATGATATAGCCCCATTTGCTGCCACGCCGTTGGTGTCCAGGCTTTAGCCGCATGACGGCCCATGACATGATTTTCCTGATCGCCTAAAGGTTAGACACCAACGGCGCTGAGCCATTCCCAGCTTTTGCATCCGACAGCAGTGGCTTCAGATCGGATACGCTATTGTTTGAAATGCTCTAGCCGCATTTGGCAGGGCATGCGCAAGAGGAAAACTCATGCGCGCTGCTGATTCGGCGGAAGCCGAAACCACCTTGTTCTGCTTCCGCAAACCGAAGCCAAAAGCAGACAACGTACCTGCCTCAGGTGTTCACCCCATGAGGGGCCGGAAACGAGGCATTCATGCACGCGGACGGCGATGGCGGTGCGATGAGGGAATGTCGACCACTGCCCCGGGCGCTTGTCTTCTCACGAGCAAGCTGCCTGGGACAGTGGGAGACGCTGTAGCATTAGCTGATAAAATTCATTAAAAAAACATCACGATCATGAGCACTGAAACAACGACGACAACGGAGCAGACGAACGCGGAAGCACGCAACGAAGACCCGATCAGCGGTGAACCAGGGGCACATCCCATCGGGGTGGGCGTGGGCACGGCAGGCGGCGGTGCGACCGGAGCGGCCATTGGCTCGCTGGGCGGTCCTGTGGGCGCTGTCATAGGCGCGGTGGTCGGCGGGCTGGTGGGCGGCCTGGCCGGCAAAGGCGTGGCAGAGGAGATTGATCCCACGGTGGAGGACGCCCATTGGAAGGAGAACTTTGGCAACGAGGGCTATGTGGACAAGGACGGCTCCTACCACGATTACGGCCCGGCTTATCGCACCGGCTACGAGGCCTATGGCTCGGGTCGCCACGCCAGCTTTGAAGAGGCGGAGCCGGAGCTGGAAAGCAACTGGGAGGCCAGCCGGGGCGGATCGCACCTGGGCTGGGACAAGGCGAAGCACGCCTCGCGTGCGGCCTGGGATCGCGTGGAGCGGGCGCTGCCAGGCGATGCTGATGGCGACGGCAAGTAGCCGCATTTTCCTGCTGGCCTGCGGGGCGGCGACTAGGGTCGGCCGCCCCGCAGGTGCACAGGTTCTACGGCAGCCGACGCAACCATTTTGACCAAACGGCCAGGGCTGCCCACGGGTGGCGCTGGCCGTTGTTTAACAATCCATTTAACGACAACTCGCGGAGACCTTCCCCATGATACCGACCTTCATCTTTCAGATCTGGCTGCTCGCGCTTTTTTCCCTGGGCATCGTTGCAGGGGCGGCCTACACGCTGCATGACTGGCAGCAGCGCTCCTGGCAGTGGGACCCTGCTTTGCAGGCATCGGTCTTCCGGCCATCATGGGGGAACAATGAGGAGACGTGGCTGTTCGTGACGGGCATGGTGCTGGTGCTGATCGCGGTGGCCGGCGGGCCGCTGCTCAAGGCCATTCTGCGGGCGTCGCACCCAAAAGCGCGTGCGGGTGAGGAGCCATGGAGCGCGCCGCTGCCGCGCGCCACGAAGGATCTGGCGCGCCCGGATGGCTCGGTGCTGCGCGTGGAGTTCTATGGTCCACCGACGGCTACGCCGATTGTTTTGAGTCACGGCTGGGGCCTTGCCAGCGGCGCGTGGAACCATGTGAAGCGCGATTTTTCTGGCGACTACCAAGTGGTGGTCTGGGATGAGCCGGGCCTGGGCGCCTCCACCCGCCCGAAGAACCGTGATTACAGCCTGGACAATCTGGCGGGGGATCTGGAGGCGGTGCTCGGACTGGTGGGCGACCGGCGTGCGATCGTTGTGGGGCACAGCATCGGCGGCATGATCGCGCTCACCTTGTGCCGGCTGTTTCCTGAGACGATGATGACGCGCATGGCCGGGCTGGTGCTCACGCACACGACGCCGACGAACCCGGTGAAGACGACCTCGGGTGCGCCGTTTTATTTGGCGATCCAGGAGCCGGTACTGAAGCCGCTGATGTATCTGACCATCGCGCTCTCGCCGCTGCTGCGCATAGCGAACTG
>JAQGPI010000423.1 GCA_028293175.1 Verrucomicrobiaceae bacterium
TCACTGATATTAATGGCATTATTACCCTATAATTACTCCCCGTGGCCCGCCCTTCCAACAACTTTGACACGCTGACGATGACGATTGCCGTCACGCCGCAGATCAAGGCGTATTTGGAAGACTTGACCGCCTGGGGCACTTACGGAGCCAGCCCCGCGGAGGCTGCGAAGACCATTTTAAGCAAGGGCATTGAGGACCTGCTGGCCGGACGGCTTCCTCGACGCGACTTCAAAATTGAGGACGGCAAAGTCCTCAAACAAGACGGCAATGAATGGGCGGTCATCAAATGACGCTCCTTCCCCTCCCCCAAAACGAACAGATGAGCCTGGAACTCGATACACCGACCGAAAGCCGGTGGTTCGCCAGCATGATGCGGCTGGACGAACCATCCCCACGAAACAGCGGCAACAGCCGTCGTCGTGATGAAACCAGCGCGGAAGTGCTGGCCCATGAAATTGTGCGTTACATGCCCGAGCTGGCCAACGCCCTGGCGGCGAGCGGTCAGCGCAAGCTGATGGCAGCGTAGGGTGTTACTTTGGGAAAGGCCAGGGGCCTTAACCTCCCTGCGTTGCCTGGATGACGCGTCGGGTCATGCCGCCCCTCACCCCAACCCTCTCCCGCCGGTAGAGGGAGCCTGCCTTGCGGTATTCAAAGACCCCAGCTTTTAAGGAGCCTTGCTCAAACTCCCTCTCCCGGCGGGAGAGGGTTGGGGTGAGGGGCGGCATGACTCACGGGCCAATTCACGAACCGCTGACAGGTGAAAATGGCAAGGCTCCAGCCACCCACCTCCGCATTCACACTTGTCAATCCACCCCGGCTGGCGATGTATGCGCGAATCTCTCCGCTCATGCCGCGCCTTCTTCATCCCCTAGCATTTGCCGTCGCCGCGCTCGCATTGCTGAGCGGTTGCAGCTCCCTCAAAAAGGCTGTGGATGCGATTCCCGTGCCTTCGATGCCGAAGCTCTCGAGCGTCACCAATCTCATTCCAGGCGTGGGCCCTTCGGGCGATGCGGTGTCTTCGGATGATCCCACCGTGCCGTTCAATTCCAAGGGTACTCTGGGCTACGGCCACACGCTGCGGCTGGTGGTGTATGATGGCGTGGTGGAGCCGAAAAAACTCTACTCAGGGCTGGTCATGATCGACGACCACGGTGTCGCCAGCTTTGGCAAATTCGGCACTGCGCGTCTCGGCGGGCACAACATCACCGAGGCGCGCCGCCTTATCGAATCCGTGTTCATCCGCACCGGTGGCGCTGCCAGCCGTACTCACGTGCATTTTATCTCGGTCGAAAACGTGCCGTTGATCACCGTCGAAGGCGATGTGGTCAGCCCAGTGACCACCCCACAGTGGAAGAAGATGACCCTGCGTGACGCCGTTGCCGCAGCAGGCGGACGCCCTCCAGGCTCAACCGCCCGCGCTTTGTACGTGATCAAGAACGGCCAGCGGCGTTTCTACCAGTCCGTGGAGGCCGCCGACTATGCATCGCCGCTGCAAGCGGGCGACATTATCACCCTTTCACCTGATTTGTAATTCATGCTCACCTCGTACGGCCGCAGCCCGTCTGCCAAAAACGATACCCCCGGCCTCAAAAATCTCCGTACCCTGGCCCCGCTCCGTGTTGGTGCCGGTCTTGTGCTGCTTTTTCTCTATGGACTGGAAGCCGCCGTGCGCGCCTATGAACAGGTGTGGAAACATGTGAACTGGCCGCTCATCGCCACCCTCGGCAAGGCGGGCGTCCCCTACCCCGACGTGCTCGGCCCGGTGGCTGCCGGCATGGCCCTCATCGTTGCCGGGGCGTGGATCACAGGCTTTCTCACACGCCTGTTTTCCTTCCTGTTCCTGCCGGTGATCACCGGTGCCATCATCGTGGTGGAGCGGCTGAACGCGGAAAATCAGGCCGGCGTCTGCTGGCTTTTTCTTTTCATCACCGTCACGCTGATCATGTACGGATCAGGCCTCGTTTCGCTCGATGCGCTCTTCCATCTGGGCAGCCGCCCAAAGAAAAAGAAGGGCTACTAGCCCTCTTCTATGCCTCCTCCCACCAATCAGACACCGCCCGTCGTCGAGCGTGTGCTTTCCATCGATCCCGCGTTGCGCAAGACCGGCTTTGCGGTGCTGGAGAAGGCGGGCAAGGACATCAAGCTCATCACCTATGGCGTGATACACAATGTTCCCAAACTGCTGCCCTCCGGCTGCCTGGTCGCCATCCGTGAGCAACTCAACGCCGCCATCATGACCCACTCCCCCACGGTGTGCGCCATTGAGGCGACCATCTTTGTGCAGAGCTACGCCACCGCCATCGTCCTGGGTGCGGCACGCGGAGCTGCCCTGGTCGCCGCCGCCGAACATGGCCTGGCCATTTATGAGTACTCGCCCAAGGAGGTCAAACAAGCCGCCGTGGGCAAAGGCGCTGCCCAGAAGGAGCAGGTGGCCTTCATGATCCGCTCCATGCTGCGCCTGCGCGAAACCCCACCGCCCGATGCCGCCGATGCCATCGCCGTAGGCCTAGCACACTTCCAGGCGGCGGATGCCAACCGCTCTTTGCAGACAGAGAGGCGGAGGGTGTAAAAATGACGAAGCTCGAATGAGGAATGACGAATCAATAACCAATGCTCACATCAACAAATGGCGTTGTGTTGCTTTCTGATCTGAAGCATTCGTCATTCCTCATTCTGGTTTCGTCATTCTCCCCTTCCCCGCCTTGTCCTCCATCAACTTCAACTTTCTCGGCCGCATCGGCTGGCAGGAGGCCTATGATCTTCAGGAGCAATTGCTAGAGCAGCGCCAGGAAGGTCTGATCCCGGACACCGTACTGCTGCTGGAGCACGACCCTGTCTTCACCATTGGCCGCACGCCGGACAAAACCAGTCTGCGCGCCGCTGAGTCCCTCCCCTTCCCCGTGATTGAAACCAATCGCGGTGGCCAGGCTACCTATCACGGCCCAGGTCAGTTGGTCGGCTACCTGATTCTCGACCTCAACATCATCGGCCGCGATCTGCACGCCTACCTGCGCCGGTTGGAGGAAGACCTCATCAAACTGTGCGAACGGTTTGGCGTGAAGCCGCAAAGCCGCGAAGGCCTCACTGGCGTGTGGGTGGGCGAACGCAAGCTCGCCTCCATCGGAGTAGGCGTGCGCAAGTGGGTCACCATGCACGGCTTTGCCTTGAACGTGACCGCCGAATCGCTCATCGGCTTCAATCCCATCGTTCCCTGCGGCATCCAGGGGGTGACCATGAGCTGCCTTGCGGATGAGGCTAACAGGTTGCTTAGCGTCGAAGCAGTGGCAACGGAAGCGATGTCGGTTCTTGCCGGGCTGGGTGCGCCGCTGAGTCCGGCTTCGCTTGGGGAGGAATGATACCACCGATGTTGTAAACGGGCTAAGCGAAGCGCACAAAGGGAGCGTGGACACTGCTGTCGGCAGTCAGAAGGCCGCGGCCAGCCGCCACACGCTCTCAAGCAACAGCGCAGTCACAGTGCAGGCTCCGCTGAGATTCTTCGCGGCTGCGCCGCAGGAGGAGGACCGGAGGGTCCACGTTCCTTTCTTGCTCCGGAAGAGTACCTGTCCTATTCTAACCGTAATTGGTATCAGATGTTTCAAAACGTGCTCTCCTCACAGCAGATAAAAAATCTGTCCGGATCTTCGAAGGATTAGCATTCCAGCCCTCCTCCCAGTGACCGTCGAGCTCCCAGGAAACCCCAGAGCACTGACCCCCTGCCCTGCGCGCCATTCCCGGATCGCTGCGCGCGGGGAAAGCTGTCAGTAGGGTCCAAAGTGAGCGGTAGTCACCACGCGACCTCCCGGCAGCTTGGAGCAACGGACATGGTCGTTGCGGACAAAGGGTTCTGAGAACTCCGCTCCGACTTCGATCGACCCATGCTCGTCCAGATACAAGGCTACATGACGACCAGGCCGCGGCAAGCCTGCGGAGCGGATGGACGACCACACTCCACCGCAGGCTGCGGGGACAAACTGGGCCAGCTCCCGAGGCCGCAAGTTGCCGCCAACGACAGCCGTATGAACCGCCTCCACATGCGTCACTTCAATCGATTAATGCATGGTCATTTCGTGTCGAAAAAGACTGCCGCTGCTGCGGGTGCCATTTGCGGATTCGAATGTCCGACACCGGGCACTGTCTTCAGCTTCCAAGCAAAGGGCACCTTCAAATCGGCCGCTGCTTTCTGCGCCGCTTCATAGAAACGCTGACCGCGCTCAAAGCGTGTCTTCCCCTGCGCCTCGGCTTCAGGCGTCTTCCGCAAGTTCTCGTCCGCCTCGTTGGTGTCTGCTTCGCCCAGCAGCAGCACAAAATCACGGCCCAGCGGTTTGGAAAGGTCATCAGACCTAACACCCACATTAGCTAAACCATAAGGGAACGGAATGCTGAAAGCGGGCATCGTGTACCAGCCTGGGTTCGCTGCGATAGCGCGGGAATAGCGGGCCTCCGGCAGCAGCAGCACCAGCCGGTGCACAAACTGCGCCCCCGCCGAATGCCCGTAGATGCGATAATGCGATTCCTTGCTGCCGATCAGCTTCTTCACCAAATCAAACAGATCCTCGACAGTAGAATAAGTCCATTTCTCCTTGGCCACGACCCGCCCCGACCTATCCAATACGTTGCCTAACTGATAGGCGCTGGTGGGGTAATCTTTATCGGTGAACTCAGGGCATATCAGCAGAAAATTCCGCTTCTTTGCAGCCTCCACCCATGCGTCTCGGTACCCCTCGCCGTTCCGCCCCACGCCATGCATCACAAAGACAATGGGCGTATGCGCCTCCACAGCGGCAGGGCTGTAGTACCACACCTTGATGGGCTTGTGCCGGTTGCCCTGCTTTTTGGTGAATTCAAAGTCCCCGGTGCCGGGATGGATCTCAACAGCACCAGCGTTGCTCATCAGCAAGAGCAAGCTGCCGATGACTTGGAGGAGCAAGGTTTGAGGAAGATAGGGGTTCATTCGCCTCATTGGAGTCGGGGCTCTTTGCCGCTGAGATTCTGCGCAGGTGCGGGAGGCTTCCGCAATAACTGTGTTTTCCTATAACATGCCGATGTGTCAGACTTTGATCGTTCAGTCTTGCCTCAGCATGAAAGCCTCACCGCACGGCAGCGTATGTTCCAGCCGAACATGAGTTTTCGCTGTCTGCCAGTTCTGCTATTCTCCGTCCTGATCCACTATGCAGGAGCAGCGGTGGATTTTAGCCGCGAGGTGAAGCCAATTCTCGCCAAGCATTGCTACTCCTGCCATGGACCGGAAAAGCAGAAGGCCAGCCTGCGACTGGATCAGAAGGCGGCGGCTTTCAAAGGCGGCGAGGACCACGGTGCTCCGATCAAGCCGGGCAATGGCAAAGACAGTCTCATCATCCATTTCGTCAATGGTGATGATCCGGACAATCTCATGCCGCCCAAGGGCGAACGGCTTTCCCCCGTTCAGATCGCCACCCTCAAAACCTGGATCGATGAAGGCGCCATATGGCCGGACGATGGCAGCAGCGTCAGTGATCCACTGAAAACGCATTGGTCTTATCAGCCGGTCAAGGTGTCGGGTACACATAAGTCGATTGATGAATTTCTAGCGGCCAAGCAGCAGCAGGCGGGACTTGCCTTTGCTGAGCCTGCCGATACCCGCACGCTTTGCCGACGGGTTTACTTTGATGTAACCGGCCTACCGCCAACGCCGGAGCAGATTGAGGCCTTCGTTCAAGCCGCAGACGGTGATCGGCAATCCGCAACAAATGCGCTGGTCAAAACGCTGCTGGCTTCTCCACGCTATGGGGAGCGCTGGGCGCGGCATTGGTTGGACGTCGTACGGTTCGCTGAAACGGATGGCTTTGAAACCAACCGCTTCCGGCCCAATGCGTGGCCTTATCGAGATTACGTGATCGAAGCATTTAACAAGGACAAGCCTTACAACCGCTTCATCCAGGAACAGCTTGCCGGTGATGCCCTGGGCGCCGACGCAGCGACGGGCTTCATTGTCGGCGGCACCACCGACATTGTGAAGAGTCCCGATCCCATTCTCACCGCCCAGCAGCGGGCGGATGAATTGAACGACATGGTCACAGCTACGGGCACCGCTTTCCTGGGTCTCACAGTGAACTGCGCGCGCTGCCACAATCACAAGTTCGATCCCGTCACCAACGAAGATTACTACGGCATGGTAGCGTGCTTCGCGGGCGTCAAGCATGGCGAGCATCCGATCAAAGTTGCTGAGACACCTGAACATGCCAAGAAGGCGGACGCGTTACGCAAACAGCTCGCGCAGGTGGAGGCACGCCTTCGCGAGTTCGAGCCCATCGCCAGCACTTCCCGCACCATTATTATTCCACCCAATGATGCCGAGCACGCGCATGCGTTGATTCCAGCGAGCAGCAAGCGTACGGAATACGAGAAGGGAACGGCGCGTGGCGAGGCCGGATTTGCGGGGGATGCCGACAACCTCCCCACGCTGGGCGATGGCTACTTTGTCTGGCTCAAGAAGCAGGCGAAGGATCAAGTCTTTGCCTGGCATCCGCGCGCCGCAGGGCGGTTTCGCGTGTGGGTTTCCTGGGGCAGCGGCTACACCTCTCACGACAAGAATGCGCGCTACGTGCTCGATGCAGATGGTGATCCCCTGACCACGAACGACCAGACCGAGATTGGTCGTGCTGATCACCGCAAGTTTGCCGATGGCACCGGCAAGATGCCCAACCGCAAGCTCTGGAGTGGCTTCAAGGATCTGGGCGTGCATGAGTTCACCACCACAACGCAAATGATTCTCAGTGAAGGCGGCGACACTGGCTTTCCTACAGCGGATATGGTGGTGCTTCAGGAAGAAACGGGCTCCAGCAAGGCCACGCAGCCGCGCCTTCGCCTCCCGGTGGAGCGTGGTGCGAACACTGAGCATTTCGCTGCGGTTGAGGCGCGGTTCGTGCGCTTCAATATTGATGCCACCACCCAGCTTGAGCCTTGCATTGATGAGCTGGAAATCTTCGCTGCCGGCGGTTCACCGCGCAACGTCGCCTTGGCCTCATTGGGAGCCAAGGCCACCGCTTCAAGCATCTTTCCCAACAACAGTTTCCACAAGCTGGAGCACCTCAACGATGGCCGTTACGGCAATGAACGATCATGGATTTCCAATGAACGCGGCAGGGGCTGGGTGGCCATCGAGTTCCCCCGCACGGAGCGCATCGACCGCATCGTCTGGAGCCGCGATCGCGACAACGTGCCGCGCTACAATGACCGCACGCCCACAGCCTACCGCATTGAAGTCAGCCGCGATGGCAAGGACTGGCAGACGGTCGCCACTGCGCAGGACCGGCTGCCCGTGGGCCGCAAGGTCAGCGGTCCCATCTTCAGCACCGAAGGCATGCCATTTGCGGAAGCAAAACGACTAACAAGCGTGATCGCGCAACGCAAGAGTGTGAGCGATGCCCTGACCGCGCTCACCACTTATCCCGTGGTGTATGGGGGCAAGTTCGTGGAGCCGGTGGAAACCCATAAGCTGTTCCGCGGTGATGTCTCGGCTCCTCGGGAAGTGGTGGTGCCGGCGGTGCTCTCGAAGATCGGTCCTCGGCTTGTAATGAACGGCACTACCTCCGATCAGAGCCGCCGCATCGCGTTGGCAAAGTGGATCACTGATCCCGCCAATCCGCTCACTGCCCGTGTCGTGGTCAACCGCCTGTGGCACTACCATTTCGGCACCGGCATTGTCGATACGCCGAGTGACCTGGGCGTCAACGGCAGCAAGCCTTCACACCCGGAATTGCTCGACTGGCTGGCCAACGAACTCATCACTCACAACTGGAGCCTCAAACACATCCAGCGGCTAATGCTCACCAGCCGCGCCTTCCAGCAATCATCCGATGTAATCAATGCCAAGGCCACTGGTATTGATTCCTCGAATCGACTGCTCTGGCATTTCCCGCCGCACCGGCTTGAGGCCGAGCCACTGCGCGACACGATGCTTGCCGTCAGCGGCAAGCTGGATCTTAAAATGGGCGGGCCGGGGTTTGAGCTGTTCGAGCCCAATGACAACTACGTAAAGGTTTACACCAGCAAGACCGAGTTCGGTGAGCCCGAGTTCCGCCGCATGATTTACCAAAGCAAGCCGCGCGTGCAGCTTGATGATGTCTTCGGCGCCTTCGACTGCCCGGATGCCGGTCAGGTAACGCCGAAGCGCACCGTTTCCACCACGCCTTTGCAAGCCCTGAGCCTGCTCAACAGCACCTTCGCTCTCCAGCAAGCCGGTTTCTTTGCCGAGCGCTTGAACAAGGAAGCCGGTGCTGATCCGAAGAAGCAAATAAACCGCGCTTTTTTGTTAGGCTTCGGTCGTGAGCCATCCGCTGATGAAGTGGCTGACAGCCAATCGTTGATCGCCAAGCACGGCCTGACGGTTTTCTGCCGTGCATTGATGAATGCGAATGAGTTCATTCAGATCCGCTGAGCCCTGATTTCTGTGCCCATGAATTCCAGACACTTGCTCGACCGCCGCCGCTTCCTGGGCACCACCATGCACGGCCTCAGCGGCATTGCGCTCACCTCGCTTCTCTCGCGCCAGGGCCTGCTTGCCGCCCCCTTGCCCATCCGACCACAGGTCGATTCCTCACAGCCCTACGCCCCGCGCCAGCCGCACCATGAGGCCAAGGCCAAGCGCGTGCTGGTGGTCTTCTGCACTGGCGCGCTGAGCCATGTGGACACCTTTGATTACAAGCCGGAACTGATCCGCCTTCACGATCAACCGATGCCAGCGGGCGGGGCCAAGCTCATCACCTTCCAGGGCGAACAAGGAAACCTGGTCAAGCCGTTGTGGGAGTTCAAGCCGCGCGGCCAAAGCGGCAAGATGATGAGCGATCTCCTGCCAAACCTAGCGGAGATGGCCGACGACATGTGCTTCATCCATTCGATGACCGCCAAGTCGAACACGCACGGCCCGGCGGAGAGCCAGATGAGCACCGGCTTCACGCTCGACGGCTTCCCCAGCATGGGCGCGTGGACGAGCTATGCGCTGGGCAGCGAGTGCGACAACTTGCCTGCCTTTGTCGCCATCCCTGATCCGCGGGGCGGCCCGCAGATTGGCCAGCGTCAGTGGGCTAGCGGCTTCCTGCCTGCGGTTTTTCAGGGCACTGCCTTCAACGCCGACAAGGCCATCGCCAACCTCTCGCGCCCGGCTTCCATCAGCGAGAACGCCGAGATGGCCTCGCGCGAATTTTTGAAGCGCCTCAATGGCCGTCACATGGAGCAGCATCCTGGCGACACCGAACTCGCCGCCCGCATCTCCAGCTACGAACTGGCGGCGAAGATGCAGCTCGCCGCGCCTGAGATCAGCGACTTGAGCAGCGAGAGCGAAGCCACGCGCAAGCTCTATGGCATGGACGACAGCGACAAGAGCAAGGCAGGCTTCGCCAAGAACTGCGTGCTCGCCCGCCGGCTGCTCGAGCGCGGCGTGCGCTTTGTGCAGCTCTTCCACGGTGCCTATGCCATGGGCGAAGGCGTGGGCAACTGGGATGGCCACAAGGCTATCGCCAGCCAGTATCCGGTGCATGCCAATATCCTCGACCAGCCTTGCGCCGCATTGATGAAGGACCTCAAATCACGCGGCTTGCTCGACGATACCCTGGTGGCTTTAGTTACTGAATTTTGTCGTATGCCCACCTTCCAAAAGAACGCCAATGGCCGCGACCACAATCCCTCCGGCTTCACCGTCTGGCTTGCGGGCGCAGGGATCAAAAAGGGTTTCAGCTATGGCTCCACTGATGACTTCGGCTGGAAGGCAGTCGAAAATGTCACCACCATTTACGATCTGCATTCCACCATCCTGCACCTGCTGGGGCTGGATCATGAGCGGCTCAGCTTTTACAATAACGGCATCGAGCGGCGGCTCACCGATGTGCACGGTCATGTAGTGAAACCCGTGCTGGCGTGACGATCAACAAACTCATTATTACGACCGCTTGCAGCTTGACCATCGAATACCCAAGGCCACCTTTGCGTCTGCAATCTTTAAGCATCCTATGACAACAAAATCTCTTCTCGCCATCAGCGCCGCGGCCATGTCCTTCGGCGTCCTGACCTCCCACGCAGAATCAGTGGATTTCGAAGCCAAAGTGCTGCCCATCCTGAAGGAGCGCTGCTTCGACTGCCACTCCAAGGAGCATGTGGATGAGAAGACCGGCAAGACCAAGAAGCCCAAGGGCAAGTTCCGCATGGACAGCCCAGAAATGATGAAGAAGGGCGGCGCTGACGGCGGCGACCTCACCCCCGGCGATCCGGCCAAGAGCACCATTTACACTTCCGTCACCCTACCTGATTCCGACGACAAGGCCATGCCGCCCAAGGGAGACCGCCTGTCGAAGGAGCAGCAAGATCTGATCAAGCAGTGGATCGCCGAAGGTGCCAATTTCGGTGCCTGGAAGGGCGCCGCGGACTAATCTCCGGCTAGAATCGACTTTTAAACCCGTGGCATGGCGGCTTTACCGCCCCGTGCCACGGGTTTTCCATGTCCGGTAGGCAGGTTGAAAAAGGTCTTGCACAATGCCGTCTCATCCGTACTTTGCGCACCCTTTTTCTACCCCCAGCCCCTACTTTTCAGTTATGTCTCAGCATCGCAGCCTTAAAACATCCGGTTCCGTCGGCTCCAAGCGCAGTGTCTTGAAGCGCGGTGAACGCATCAAGCTGCTGAAGAGCCGTGGTTTGTGGAAAGACGGTCGCCTTCCGACCAATCTCCCCAAGACCAAGCCCGAATAAGGGTTCAGGTTTTCCCCATTTTCTGTCGTGCGCCTCAATCGCTATCTAAGCCAATGCGGTGTGGGCTCACGCCGTGGTTGTGAGCAGATCATCCTGGAGGGTCGTGTCACCGTCAATGGTCACATCATCCAGGTGCTGGCCACGCAGGTCAATGCAGATGACAAGGTCGAGGTTGACCTGAAGCCGGTGCAGCCGGCTGAAGGCATCGTGGTCGCCTTTCACAAGCCAAGAGGCTACATCTGCTCCCGTGGCGATACGCATGATCGCGCCACCATCTACTCCATTCTGCCTCCGCAGTACCAGACGCTTCATTATGTGGGCCGGCTTGACAAGGAGAGCGAAGGCCTCCTGCTGCTGACCAATCGCGGCGAACTTTCCCAGCGTCTCACGCATCCGAGCGAAGGCGTGGAAAAAGAATACGAGGTCACCATCGACAGCGACTTCGCCCCCGAGGACAAGCTCAAGCTGCTCCACGGCATGATGACCGAGGAAGGCTTCGCCAAGGCTGAGCGCGTGTGGGTAGATACCGCCCGCCGCATCAATGTGGTACTGAAGCAGGGACTGAAGCGGCAGATCCGCCTCATGTTTTATCAACTCGGCTACGAGGTGGAGCGCCTGATTCGCATGCGTGTCGGTGGCCTCTG
This sequence comes from Verrucomicrobiaceae bacterium, assembly GCA_028293175.1. Lineage (GTDB taxonomy): Bacteria > Verrucomicrobiota > Verrucomicrobiia > Verrucomicrobiales > Verrucomicrobiaceae > CAINXC01. The sequence continues at coordinate 11,361 of JAQGPI010000423.1, forward strand.
GCTGAAAGGTCTCTCCAAAGGGGCCTGGAAGGAACTCAGCGATTCCGAGGTGCAGCGTTACTTCATCAAGCACAAGGAGCGCGAACGCGCCGTGCGCCCCATGAAAGCCAAGAAGGCGGATGACGAGGACGGCGATCATTTCTCTTCCGAAACGCCTGTTTCAGCCGCCCCGTTCAAGGTGCGCCCAGGTCCAAAGGCCCGCGTGCCCGCGGTTCGCAAGCCCAATCGCTACGCCAAAGCCGCCGCCGAAGAAGCCCCGCCCGAAGTGTCCGATAAACCGAGACGTTCGAGTGCTCCCCCCACCCGCCACTTCGGAGCTCGCCCGAGCAAATCCAGCCGCGCTAAAGCCACGGATGAAGGCCAGGACAGCGAAGCTCCAACCCGCCGACCCAGTTCCAAGTCCGCCAGCTTCAAGCCCAAGCGCGATTACGCCGGAGATCGTCCATCAAGAGCTGGCAAGCCCACTCGCGGTGCGCGTCCAGGCCAGTCCGACGAAAGCCGCGGCAGCGAGGCCCCACGCCGCCGTTCCAATTCCAAATCTGCCTCCTCGTTCCGTCCCAAGCCCTCCGGCTCTGGTGCTCGCAGCGAGAGTGAAGAACGGCCCGCCACCGGCAAGCCCGCCTTCTCACGCAGCAAGACGTCGTCGAAGCCGAAATTCAAGTCCGGCAACAAGCCACCGCGCGGTAGCAAAAGTTCAGGCGGTGGATCGACGGGGCGTCCAGGGAAGAGATAAAGTGTTTAGATAAAACGCCCCCGCCATTCACTTGTGCCGCACAAGTCAGCAATCTTCTGCCTGAAGGTTGGATGCAGCCTCAGATTTTGGGTCGCAAACTCGATGTTAACATCGGCACCAGCCTCAAGTGAACAGCGAACAAAGCAGACCGCGACTGATGATCCAAGGACTCTCCTGGGATCCTCAGCGACAGTTAGACCAAGGATGAATTCCTCTACTCTCGACCAGCCCTCTGCAAGGTGATCGGAAGCCAGAGGCGGCAGACTGCCTCTTACTTCCAGAGCAGTCATCTTTATGCCACTGATGAATGCCTCATCGTCGAGCAATGTAGCAATGCCAACCTCCAGAAAAGGAAGGCAAAGCAGGATCAATTGGTCTTCAAGTTGCCTGAGCGTATCAATAGCTCGCATGGGCATACAATGCTCAAGGCCTTTCGATTCTTGTCCTGAATTCATCAGTGTTTAATCAGAGCACACTAAACCGCCGCCACCCTCAGCGGAAACGGCGCTTTGCGGAACGACACTGGCGTGCAGCCCGAGAGCTCCCCGTCCACCTCCAGGGCGGTCAATCTGTCAGCCTGAACGGTGAATTCGCGCAGTTGCAGGTAGTCGATGTCTTCCGTCAGATCGAACAAGCCGAGCAGCGATCCGCCGAGGAGTTCTACCGCGTGGAGAAGGTTGATCGGCTCACGAAAGATCAGCACATCCAACATGCCATCGGTGTGCTTCGCATGGCGGAACATGCGGAAGCGGCCGCCGTAGTTACTGCCATTGCCCACCAGCACGATGGAGCCGCGCAAGGGCGGTCGCCCTTCCACCATCACGGAAATGACCGGAGCTTTGTCGCGCAGCACCTTGATGGCGGAGAGCATGTAGCTCAAAGGGCCCAGCGTGTTTTTCATCACCGGCGTGGTCTGGCGCACGATTTCCGCATCCAGACCCACGCCCGCCATTTGCACAAAGTACTGATCATTGGCCATCCATAGATCCAGTGAACGCCGGGCGCCGCTGGCCGTGATGCGCCAGGGCTCCACCAGTTGTTTGTGGCTGCGGTAGCCGAGTTCCAGAGCAAACACGTTCATCGTGCCGGCGGGCAAAGCGCCCAACGCGGTATGCGTGGCGGGATCTGGGCGCTCCGCATTCACTTTGCACAGGCCTTGCAGTACCTCGTTCACCGTGCCGTCACCGCCCGCCGCCACCACGAGTTCGCGACCTTCACGCGCCAGTCGTTCAGCGATCTCCGTCGCATGACCGGGATACTCGGTGAAATGCAGCTCAGGTTCGGGCTGCAACGACATCAACTGGCTGACCACACGCGAAGCGCGCCGACTGCGCGCGGCGGGATTCACGATGACAGGAATGCGGTAGCTCATGGGGGCGCGGACCAAAGCAGCAGGGCCGCCAGAAGGGAAACGATTTGTGCGGGAGTGCCGCCGTTGACACCAGCAGCCGCAGTGGACACAATCACAGCCGTGAATCGAGCCCTCACCCTGCTCATGCTTCTGCCAGTGGTCTATGCCAGCGGCGAGGAATCGGCGACCTCCCGTACCGATGTGGTGGGCCAGACTCTCAACCGCTGGGTGGCCGAGCGCAGCGCCGCCGGATTCCAGGCGCTACGCTATGAAAACCGTGATGGCGGCCATTCATTGCTTCCCCCAGATACCTATCGTGGCCTTACCTACATCCAGCCCACTGAGGACGACAAAAAAGCAGCCCGGGACAAAGGGCCCGCCTTCGCCATACGGTCGGAGGCAGTCATCGGCAATTGCAGCATGGCGGGCTCGGCTGATGCCGTCGGCAGCCTCGCCCGGGCTTGTCTGGTGGATCAGCAGGGGCAAGGATTCCTCTTCAACCAGTACCTGCACAACAATCTCATCATCTATCCCGAGCATCAGGATCACGATCCGGGGGCCAATGGCGTGGGTGGCGGCTGGGGCGACCTGTTTCCCTGCAACAGCCCCACGGTGCTGGTGTCGCAAGGTTCATCATCGAGCGACCAGCCGTTTGTGAAAGCCATGCTGGCCACGGCGGCCTCTTTTACCCCTGAAATGCAGCAGGGCCTGATCCGCCAGCACATCCTTATCCCCACGCTTCAGGCCATCTTCCGGCAGTCGAACAAACAGGTGATCGCACCTGAAAAATACTTCACCGGCAAGGCGCACCCACCGGTGTTTGATGGCGCGCAAATCGATGAGCTCAAAATGATCACGCTAGCCCATACCATGTCGGCCCAGACTGTGCCGCCCCTGGCCTTTTTTGAAGTGGTCTCCGAGCGTTCCGCCACGCCGGGCGTGGACTTCTTTGAAAGCCCAAGAATCACGGATGAAAAGCTCGGCACCTCACCGGTTTCAATAGCGCGCATCTTCCGCAGCAGCGCTGAGGAATATGCCATCACACTGAACGCCAGCCGCTCTGTCGATACGCAGAAGCGTCCGCTGAAATACCGCTGGGAACTGCTTCAGGGTGACAGAGAGGTGGTTAGCATTGAGCCAAAGGACGAAGGCCGCACCGCCACCTTACGTGTACCCTGGCATTCGCCGATGATTAGCGCCGCCGGCATTCGCAGCCACCGGGTCGATATTGGGTTGTTTGTGAGCAATGGCGTCACGGTTTCCAGTCCCGCCATCGTGAGCTTCTACATGCTGCCCAATGAACGCCGTTTCTTCGATGCAAAGGGCAGACTCAGCGAAGTTTGCTACGAGGCGGCCAACCCGGAAATGGGCCTGCCATCAGACGCGGAAGACCTTCGCTGGCTTGCCTTCATCGAAGCGGCTGGTGTGGTGGATGATTCCCTGGTCTTCCACAGCCTGAGCGATGCCATGAGCCGCAAGCAGCGCGCCGCTTTCAGCCAGGCATGGATGGAACTTGCACCCACCAAAAGGGAACTGGACCGGCTCGCCGCAGACCCCGCCAGCAAGGGAAAGGCCGACCAGCAGCGTGCCACTTTGGGCAAGGCCATCGCAACCACACTCGCCATCAAGGCCTCGGATGAAAAGCAGCAGTCCATCACTCTGCGCGAGGCAGTGGAAGCCATTGTCGGTCGTGTCACCGATCTTGCAGATCTCTTCACCGCCGATCAGCAAACCTTGTTTTCACTGGCGGTGAAATCACCCAAAGCCAGCGCGCTCGCCGATTTGCGGGCCGAGTGCAAGCGCCTCGCCGACTGGGGAGTGTTGGTCGAGAAAGACGGTGTTTATAAGACCGCGCATTCTCCCGCCCGCTTCACGGAGGCGGATCGCTACTATCTCCGGCAGCTTCATCTCACCGTGCTAAGCCAGGTACTGCTACCCGGCTTGCTGGAGCGCTCCCCTGCCCCGCTGTTCGCCGATCCACGCCTCACCACGCGCAAATCCTGGCGGGACGTTTACCACTATGATGCCCAAGGAACCCGCACTGGCTGGGACCGCTTTTACCAAGGCAAGGTGCTGCGTTTTGATGCCGAAGGCAGGCTGACCAGTGACGACGGTAAGGCTGCCAAAGTCAGCTACCGGGAAGACGCCGGGCATCTCATTTTTGACCTGCAAGGATCAAAAAATTAGAAGTTGTCAAGCCGCCTTTCAAAGAGCACTTTGGGACCATCTATTTTCCGGCGCAGCGTCTGCCTGCAGCCATTCCCTTATGAGCTCACCTCGACAGTTTAAGAAATCCGGCGGCGGTAATCGCGGCAAAGGCCGCGGCGGTAATCGTGGCGGCGGCGGCGGCTGGCGCGGCCCCCAACCACCTCCAGCACCAGGACGTGGCAAGCATGGCGACACCGCCGAAAAGGAGGAAGCCATTGAGCTCGATGGCACCGTCAGTGCAGTGCTCGCAGGAACCATGTTCCGCGTGGCTCTGCGTAACGGCCATGAAGTGCTCGCCCACATTTCCGGCAAGATGCGCAAGCGCTTCATCCGCCTCGTGGTGGGCGATCAGGTGAAGATCGAGATGTCGGCCTACGACACCGAAAAGGCTCGTATCGTTTACCGTCTCTAGACCGTCGCCCGGCCGCATGGCGAAGGATATTGTTTATTTCGACCTAGAAACCCAGCGCACCGCGAATGATGTGGGCGGCTGGGCGAACAAGCACAAGATGGGGATGTCCGTCGGTGTCACGTACAGCACCGCGCTGAACGAGTACCGCATTTACCGCGAGAGCGATGTGCAGGACCTCATCAAGCAGCTCTTGAAGGCTGATCTAGTGGTAGGCTTCAATCACATCAGCTTCGATTACGAGGTGCTGATGGCCTACACCATCATGGATCTGCGCGACCAAGTGCGCAGTCTCGATCTGATGATCGATCTTGAAACCAGACTCGGCCACCGCCTCAAGCTTGATGCCGTGGCCACCGCTTCATTGGGTGGCTTGAGCAAGACCGCAGACGGCCTCGACGCCATCCGCTGGTGGCAGCAGGGCAAAATGGCCGAGATCGCCGAGTATTGCTGTTTCGATGTGAAGGTGACCAAGTGCGTGCACGAATACGGCGTGCAAAACGGCCACGTGAAGTATCTCGACCGCACCCAGCGTGAGCAGCGTGTTGATGTGAAGTGGTAGGAGGGCGCTAGGCCTTGCGCTTGTAGTAGCGGAACTCCATTCCTTCGCTACTGCCAACGACTTCCGGCTCCTCAAAGAGGTGCTCAAACGGCGGGAACAACGTGTCACCCTCATACGGGTGTTCGATCCACGTCAGGTACATTCCCGCGCACTCGGGCAGCAGTGTTTCAAACAATTGCGCACCGCCGATCAGAAACACTTCTTCGTCCGCTGCACAGAGCTTCTCCAGCTCGCCTAGATCACGAATGACCTCGACGCCTTCGCGGGACTCCATGGCCCGGCTCAGAACGATATTACGCCGTCCAGGCAGCGGTTTGCCAATCGAGTCAAAGGTCTTGCGACCCATCAGGATCGGATGGCCGAACGTGGTCTTCTTGAAGAACTTCAAGTCCTCCGGCAACCGCCAGGGCAGCGTGCCATCCTTGCCAATCACACGATTGCTGGCCATGCCCACGATTGCGATAAGACGGGGCAAAGCCATCTGCGCTTAGTTCAGCGGCTTCCGGGAGCGTGGCTCGCCGTTAACCGAATCCCTGGCACCCGGCGAGGTCACGAACGGACCGTCTGCCATCGGGGCCACACCGCTGAAGGCCACATCGGGCATGTCGCTCGACTTGCCTTCCAGAGGGAAGTCCTTGCGCAGAGGGAAGAACGGAAAGCCGTCCCACATCAGGATGCGGCGGAGATCGGGATGGCCTTCGAAATCGATGCCCATCATGTCATACACTTCGCGCTCATGCCAGTCGGCAGTGGCCCAGAGATCGCTCACTGTCGGCACGCTGGCGTCTTGGGCCACCTTTGCCTTCACCCGTAGGTGCTGGTTGTGGCTGTAACCGTAAAGCTCATACACCATCTCAAAGCGCGGTTCCTCGCCCAGGTTGTCCAGGCTGGACACGTCCACGAGGTAGTCGAACCGCAGTTCATCACGACCGTAGCGCAGGATTTGCTTCAGCGAGGCCAGGGTGACATTGACCGTGTGCTCACCGCGAAACTCGACGGTGGAGAGCATGGCTTCGCCAAACTTCTGCTTTAGGGCGGTGACCATCTCGGCGGCGTTCATAGGAGAGAGAAAAATTAAGCGAGGCTGTCCACCAGTTCCTTCTTCTGTTCGTGAAGGGAATGCTCGCGGTCGATCTTGCGTTGCAGGCGCATTAGGCCTTCTAGGAGGGCCTCGGGCCGCGGAGGGCAGCCTGAAATGTACACGTCTACGGGGATCAAGCGGTCAATTCCCTGGAGCACGGCGTAGCTGCGGTACATGCCGCCGCTGGAGGCGCAGGCACCCATGGCGATACACCATTTGGGCTCCGGCATCTGGTCCCACACGCGCTTGACGGCGAGCGCCATTTTGTAGGTTACGGTGCCAGCCACGATCATCACGTCGGCTTGGCGTGGGGAAAAGCGCATCACTTCGGCGCCGAAGCGCGAGATATCGAAGCGGCTGGCACCTGTAGCCATCAATTCGATGGCGCAACACGCCAGGCCCATCGGCATCGGCCAGAGCGAGTTCTTGCGCATCCAGTTGATCGCCGCGTCCACGCGGGTAAAGATGATATTGCCTTCGATCTTCGAATCGTAGGCGGCGGCGGTTTGAATGGGTTCTGGTGCGGCCATGGCAGGCGTTTCTAACCGTTGAGTTTGAGAAGAATTACGCCCCCCCTGCGGCAGCGGCAACCCCTTTGTGAAAGTTTTCACAAGCGATCATTTCGTCAGATACCGCTCCATCGCCCCCTTATCCATCCGATACAGGCACCATTCGTTCATGTGCTGCGCACCCATTTTCTCTTCGTAAACCCGCCGGGCATTCACGTTCCAGTCCAGCGCCGTCCACTCCACCCGGCCACAACCACGCTCCTGGGCGAGCTTCACCGCCTTGCGTAGTAGCGCTCCGCCAATGCCCTGCTGGCGGTATTCGGTGAGTACAAAAACGTCCTCAATGTACAGCGAAGGCAAAGCCAGAAAGCTGGAGTAGGTTTCCAAAAAGATGGCGTAGCCCACGGGCTCGGTGGCGCTATCCGCAAAGGCCAGCCACGCATCAAAGCGAGGTCTGTTGCCAAAGGCATCGTTCAACAATCGCTTCTGAGCAGCCTCATCCGGCGGATCAAGCTTCTCGAAGTCGGCCAATGCATTGACGAGACGGAGGAAGCCTGCTGAATCAGCAGGAGTGGCGCGGCGGAGCGAGAAGGAGGAGGGCATAGTGGTGGGGTCCAAACAGAGAGCAACCACCTCATTTCTCGACGACTGGAAACCCACTGTACAGAATGCTCCAGTTCCACAGCGGGTACTTCTGGCCGACGCGTCGCCCATAGCCTGCGTCCGTGAAGGCATAGAGCGCAGTCTCGGGATCAGAGTCACGCAGATTGCCGTATTGAAAGGGACGCATGGCATTGAGCGCTTGTCCCGCAGCCAAGGGCGTTTGATTCCTCAGTTCGCGGTTTTCGAAACGAAGCACAGTGGAGTCGTTTTCCACCTCCACATGCCGGATCACGGCCTGGGCATAGGTGGGGCCCGGGACCGTGTTCGCCGTGTAAAAAGCCCCCTCGTCGATCAGGAGCTTCAGCCGGTCACGCACATCGCCTTGGATCAAAAGCTCGGTCGTCGGCTGGTTCTCAACCACCGGCCCGTTGCGGACCGAGCTGATAGTGCCCAATGAACCGGCATAAGGCAGACCATATGACAGGTAGCATTTCGCACCGGCGGGCAGCGTTGACGCGAGAATGATTCGCGCTCGGTTGGGCGGATCAACTTCCAGAGACTTGATCGCAAGCACCGCACCTTTTGAATCGCGCAGTTGAAAACCTCCGAGGGATGCATAGCCACCCGACGCGGCGACCTGCTGCAAAGGCAGGAACGATTCATCCAGCACCAGCGGCGGACGCGGCACAATAAAGGTCACCAGCACGCTTGTCCGCGCCGCATCAATGACTGCTTTGCGCGGGCGCAGAGGCTGCCAGGCCTCCCCCTTTTCCAAAACGCGATGCGCCACCTTCGCCACCTGTTCTCCGTACCAGCGCTCGCCATC
>JAQGPI010000430.1 GCA_028293175.1 Verrucomicrobiaceae bacterium
CCTCAGCGCCTAACTGCTGCAAGGCATCCAACGCAAGCTGGTGCTCCTTGTCGAAGTAGCTGGTGATTACCATGAGGCCGTCGTCATTGAGCTTGGCAAGGCCGGTGTCGAAGATCTTTTTCCACACCTCCGGGCCATGCCAGTAGTTCTGATGACGCATGAACACCATGTCGAAATCATCGCCCAGTTGCTTGTGCTGCGTGAGCTTGGTCGCATCTTCCAGCAGGAACTCAGCGCCCAGCTTTTCGGTGCGCTCGCGGGCTTGCAGAATCTCGCGGATGCGGATGTCGGCCCCAATCAGCTTCACCTTGTCGGCCTTTGCTTCTTGTCCCACCACCTTGATCAGGGTTTCCGCCTCGTCACAGCGGCCGCAAGCGAGGTCGAGGATGCGTGCATCGGCCTTGGTCTTCAAATGCGGCGCGACATGGCCGCGAAGCAAAGCTTCGAGGCGGACCATGTCTTCGGCGATGTCTGGGGAATGCGACATGCTTAGAGTGCTGCCTTTCCGGCGGTGCGGAGTCAAGCACGGAATCAGGCCCAGGCACGGCATTTTTCCCGTACAAGACTGCCCCTTCTCCACACGTTCAGTGCCTATTCCATTCCCACATGAAATCCATCACCCTCCTGCTTGCACTCTCGTGCTCGCCGCTCACTGCCGCTCCGCTGACAATCTTCACCAACGGCAAGATCGTCACTGTAAACGAGGCCTTTTCCATCACCGATGCGATGGCAGTGGATGGCGACCGCATCGTTGCCATGGGTGATGAGGCCAAGGCAATCGCAACCTCCGGCAAAGACGCCAAGGTCATTGATCTTGCAGGGCGCATGATGCTGCCGGGCCTCATGGATTCACATGCTCATCCTGTGGGTGCGGCGATGTATGAATTTGACCACGAGGTGCCGGAGATTGGCGATATTCCACAGTTGCTCGATTATATCGGAGGGAGGGCCAAGGTACTGCCAGAGGGATCGCTCATCTATGTGCGGCAGATCTTCATCACCCGCTTGAAGGAACAACGCTATCCCACGCGCGCCGAACTGGACAGCGTGGCACCGAAGCATCCTGTCCACTTCAGCACCGGGCCAGACAGCATGCTCAACAGCCTGGCGCTGAAGATGGCGCACATTGACCGCGACTTCAAAATTCCCGAGGGGCAACCGGGCAAGATCGAGCACGATGCGGCAGGTGAGCCAACGGGAGTGATGCATTCCTTCAGCCCAAAGATCGGCGCAAAGTCCTTCACCAAGAGCCCGAATGCAGAGCAGACGCTGGAACTGGTGAAGAAGCTCTTTACCGACTACAACAGCGTGGGCTTCACGACTATCGCAGACCGCGGCACCACCAAGAACAATATCACGGTGTATCAAAAGCTGTATGACGCGCACGAACTGAGCGTCCGCCTGCGCCTCTCCCATACCTTTCCCACTGGGGCGCTTTGGCGCACCACGGAGCAGGCCATTGATGAGATCATCAACCACCCCTTGCGTAAGCCCGATCCCATGCTTCAAATCATCGGCACCAAGGTGTGGCTGGATGGGGGCATGCTCACGGGCAGCGCCTTCATGATGCGGCCCTGGGGCGTGAGCCAGATGTACGGCATCGACGATCCGCAATACAAAGGCGTGCAGCAGATCAAGCGCGACGACCTCGTGAAAATGGTGCGCAAGGTGGCGGCCTCCGGCCTGCAATTCACCGCTCATAGCGTGGGCGATGGCGCGGTCAAGCTGCTGCTGGATGTGTATGGCGAAGTGAACAAGGACACGCCTCTCAGCGCCACCCGGCCCTGCGTCACCCATTGCAATTTCATGGCGCCCGTGAGCATCGCCAAGGCGGCCAAGCTCGGCGCGGTGATCGACATGCAGCCGATCTGGTTCTGGATGGATGGGCGCACGTTGTTGAAGCAGTTCGGCAATGAACGCATGGCCCGCTTCCAGCCGCTGCGCTCGGTCTTCGACGCAAAAATCCCCGTGGGTGGCGGCAGCGATCACATGCAAAAAATCGGCGGCCTGCGCTCGATCAACCCCTACAACCCATGGCTGGGGATGTGGATCGCCGTCGCCCGCAAGTGCCGTTTTCTCGACGAGCCATTGCATCCTGAAGGCGGCATCAGCCGCGAAGAAGCCATCCGCATGTACACCATCAACAATGCCAGGGTACTACTGCAAGAAAAGGACACCGGCTCACTCGAAGCCGGCAAGCGTGCTGACTTCATCATCGTTGATCGCGATGTCCTCAGCTGCCCCATTGATGACTTGAAGGATACCAAAGTGCGCGAGACGTGGCTGGATGGAAAGATGGTGTGGAGCAATTGAACAGGCGTAGACCTCGGATTATTTAAGCTGCAAATGGCTCCGAATGAACGCAAATGGGAAGAGTGAGGAAGGGCCCGAGCGTTTCTTGCAGCGATCCCATTTGCGTCTATTCCGGATCCATTTGCGATTTTAAAACTTTCCTCACTCTCTCTTCAAGATTCCATCCGTCAATATCCTCGCCCTCAAGCCTCCGAAGCCCCGGAGCGCTCTTTCCGCACCCTCGGCAAAGGCTTCGTTCATCCAGTGGCAGGGCGCTGCCTCCTGAGTACCGATAAAACGCACGCCTTGCACCTCGAACTCCTTGCCTATCAAGGTGTTCAAGTCCACGCCCTGGGTGATGACATTGCGTCGAAACACGGAGGATGAGCGGCCGCTTTCGCCCAGTTGCTCGCATAGGCGCTCATAGGTCTCGTTCGCGAAGAAGGTGATCTGGCCTTTAAAGTCATTTTTGAAATCAAAGAACCGGTCACCCTTGATGCCCTTGCCCGCGACGCATTGGATTTCCTCTATCTCCACCATCGGCTCCCGCCCCGCAGGCTGACCGTGATGACCGAAGTAATTGTGCGCAGAGCTGATGTAAAGATGGAGGAGGCGCATGGCTGAGAGAGATACGGAAACAAAGCCCTAAACGCCGCATGCGCAAAGCATGAACTCGGCAGCGGTGCTAGCGACCTTTCGTGAGCGCTCCCTCGTCACCACGCGCGTCCTGCTCCCCCATAAACATGATCTGTGCGGCACCCGTGGGCACGCCTCCGCCAGGCACGACACCGGGGGAAGGCGTGATTGGTGGCGGAGTCACAGCCCCAGGCACCCCACCGCCGCCACCTATAGAACCCAGCCCTCGGTTGATCACTGCGAACA
>JAQGPI010000452.1 GCA_028293175.1 Verrucomicrobiaceae bacterium
CCGCGGAGGCTGCCAAGTGGTTTGCGGATTGTCAGAAGAGTCGTCGTTCATTCAAATGAAGCACTATGCGTTTTCCTTGCGGTACCTGCGTTCCATCGCCCAGCGCATGATCGCCCGTGGCATGATGCGGAACAACGGTGCCACCAAAGATACGCCCCCGCCTGGGAAGACGCTCGCCTGGCCTTTGCCCAGCGCCGCCAACCCCTGCGCCACCACCTGCTGAGTTGGAATGCGTAGAAGATCCTGGCCATCGCGATTGGTATCAACGCCACCAGGACGCCGCGCATTTTTGCCAAAATTCGTTGGCGTAGGTCCGGGGCACACCGCAGTCACCACGATATGACGGCCCAGCAACTCAATGCGCAAGGCTTCGCTGAAGCTGGTCACAAAAGATTTTGTCGCCGCGTACACCGCTAGGTCCGGCATCGGCACATTGCCCGCCAGCGAACTCACGTTCAAAATACCCGCTGGTTCGGCGGCGGAGGCTCGCAGCTTGGGAATGAACGCATGAGAGAGCGTCACCAGAGCCGTGACGTTCAAGTCAATTTGTCCGGTCGCCCGCTCCACATCGCCTTCCGCAAAGTTGCCATAGTCTCCCTTGCCCGCGTTGTTGATAAGCAGATTCGGCGCAAGCCCCAGCGAATCCACCGCCGTCAGGAGAGCCGCCCTGCCGTCAGTGGTCGCGAGATCGCAGGCGCAGCAATGCACCGTCAACCCTGGCCGCTGAGCCAGCAACTCCGCCTTCACTGCCTCCAAAGCATCAAGGCGGCGCGCAGCCAACAGCAAGACATTGGCATGCGGAGCCAGTTGGCGCGCAAACTCAGTGCCCAGCCCAGACGATGCGCCGGTGATGATCGCTGAACATTGGCGAAAGCTAAATCCGGTGTGGCTCATGAAGTGCTGGATGGTGCGGAGGGGACTGCTCCCGGTCAAGCCCCGTCCCGCATGAAAGCTCCACGAAGTTGGAGGGCAGGTCATGAGACAGGCTCGGCGTGACACCCTTGCAAGAGAGCGAGGAGAGCCGCAAGGTGCGGGCGATGACCATCAACCCGCTTTCCGCACAGCCTCCCTTTACCACCAAGGACGGCTCCACCATCCGCAGCATTCTCGACAAGACCAATGCGCCTGTGCAGAATCAATCTCTCGCCCAGGCCAGCCTGCCAGCGGGCGCGGCTACCCAACGCCACTACCACAAGCTGAGCGAAGAATTTTACTTCATCACCGAAGGCACAGGGACGATGGAAATCGATGGGGAAACTCGCGATGTGAAACCCGGCGATGCCATTCTCATACCACCGAACGCATGGCACCAGATCACCGCCACAAGCCTCCTGCGGCTGCTATGCTGCTGCGCTCCGCCTTATTCGCACGATGATACGTATTTCGATTGAGGCTCGGCCGAACACTTTTTACTGCGCCTTCTTGTTCTTGCCTTTGCCCTTCTTCTTCCGGCCACCTTCTTCATCGGTGCCCTTCTTGCCGCCAATGTCAGGCAAGTTGGATGCAGGCAGTTGTTTGGCGAGCTCGGACTTGATGGCGGCATATTTATCGTCATCAGCCAGGTTCTTCCATTCGTAGGGGTCGACAGCTTCGTTGTACAACTCCTCGCCGCCGTTCTTGTAGTGGATGTAGCGCCAGCCTTCGCTGCGGATCCCATGATTGCCGAAGAGGTAGGTGGTCATCGCGGGCTTGTCCCAGGGGGCGGCGGGATTAGCGAGCAAGGCCTTGATGCTGGTACCCTCTAGCGGACGGGCAGGAGTGGGGAGAGCACACAGATCCACGAGCGTGGGGTAGATGCTCATGAAATCGACGGTGCGTTCGCACAAGCTGTTGGGCTTGGTGAGACCCGGTGCGATCCAGATCAGCGGAGCCCGCGCCGCCTCTTCCCAGAGGGTGAATTTGCGCCAATGTTCCTTTTCGCCTAAATGCCAGCCGTGGTCGCCCCAGAAAACGATGATGGTATTGTCCTTGTAGGCACTCTTGTCAAAAGCCTCCATCAGGCGGCCGATGTTCATGTCGGTATAAGCACAGGCGGCTAGGTAACCCTGCACCGCTTCCTTCCATCTTCCGGAGGCGACCATCGCGGCGTGATCACCTTGAGGCTTGGCCATGTTCACGCCCTCGGCAGGAATGTCGTCAAGATCGTGCTCGGAGTGCGGTGGCAGTTCAATCTTGTCGAGCGGGAAGAGGTCATAGTACTTCTTCGGCACGAACCAGGGCATGTGCGGCTTGTGCAGGCCGATGGTGAGGAACATCGGCTTGTCATGGGTCTTGCCGAGCTGGTCGATGCCGTAATTGGTGATCTCCCAGTCATCAAGAGCTTCATCCTTGCAGTCCAATGGCGCAAACTTAATGCCGCCTACGCCATCGCTTTGGCCCGGCTCCGGAGTAGGATTGCGTACGGACTTGGCGAGATAATCGTCCCATTCGCTTTTTCTGGCGAAGGACTCGTGGTAAATTTTTCCCGCGCCGAGAGCCACGTAGCCGCCCTTGCGAAAGGCGCTTGTCAGCATCTGCTCTTCAGGCAGCACCGTGCGCCAGTCGTTGTTGTTTTCGTAGACGCCGGTGGTGCCGGGACGCAACCCGCTCATCAAGGCGGCGCGCGAGGGATTGCATACCGGCGCGGCGCAATAGCTGCGAGAGAAGCGGACACCACGCGCTGCCAGCTTGTCGATGTTAGGCGTGGCGGACTGTGCATTGCGCCCGAGGTAATGCACCCAGTGATTCAGGTCGTCGACAGCGATGAAGAGCACGTTCGGCTTGTCGGCAGCGGTGGCGGAAACGGCGAAAAGCAAAGCCAGTGCGGCAATGAAATAGTTGGGCATAAGAACCTCCGGATTGGAATAGGCGCGGTGGGAAACGCGGATCAAGAAACCCTCTTGCAGTGGAAAGTTGAAACTTCAACTGTGTTCGGGGGTTGGACGTGCGGAAATCTCTTCAAAGAAATTGAGAAATTGCTCGTTACCATACGGCCCTGCTACCTCGCACGACTACGTACATACATAACACCATGAAGTTCCCCCGCCTTAAGGCATCTGTGCTCTACCGTCTTCTTATCGTTCTTGCTGTCGGTTTTGTAGCGAATCCTGCTCAAGCGGTGTCCACTTGGAGAACGATCGCAGATGCAAGGCA
>JAQGPI010000497.1 GCA_028293175.1 Verrucomicrobiaceae bacterium
CGCCTTGACCCTTACGCCATTCCGGCGAACCATGCGGGATGCTTGGAATCCCCCGCTCCAGCGGCATCTTACTGCACCCTTCATCTCTGCCCGGCCGCTTCGGGATTGGTGAGATCGGCCCCGAAGCCCACCGTTGGCTGGACTGGCTGGCCACCACGAAGCAGCGCCTCTGGCAGATGCTGCCGCTTGGCCCTACCGGCTATGGCAACTCACCCTACCAGTCGCTCTCGAGTTTCGCAGGTAACCCCTTGCTCATAAGCTTCGAGGCCTTGCGTAATGATGGTGTGCTGCTGCCTGGTGATCTGGCCATGCTGCCCTCCTTCTCAGATGATCGGGTGGAGTTCGGCCCGGCCATTGAGGTGCGCATGGCCTTTCTGAAACTCGCGGCCCGGCGCTTTGTCACGCAGACGGAGACCAGCCCGCTCGTCGGTCATGCGTTTGAAGCATTCTGCGAACGCGAGGCCTCCTGGTTAGATGATTGGGCGATGTTCGCCGCCCTCAAGCAGGAGAACAACATGAGCTGTTGGACTGACTGGCCGCGCGATATTGCCCTGCGCGAACAACCGGCAATGAATGATGCCATGGTGCGCCTTTCCGAGGAGATAGCAGAGCAGAAGGCCATGCAATTCCTGTTTTTCCGCCAGTGGCACCGCCTGCATGGCCGCGCCCAGGAGCTCGGCATCCATTTGATTGGCGACATTCCGATCTTCGCGGCGCATGACAGCGCCGACGTTTGGGCGTCCCCTCATCTTTTCCACTTGGATGAGAATGGTAATCCCACGGTGGTAGCTGGCGTGCCACCTGATTACTTCAGCGCCACTGGCCAGCGCTGGGGCAACCCGCTTTACAATTGGGAGGCCCATCGGGCGGAAGGATTCGCCTGGTGGAAGGCTCGCCTACGCGCTTCCCTTCAAATGGTGGATGTGGTACGCATCGACCACTTCCGCGCCTTCGCAGCCTATTGGGAAATTCCCGCCGACGAGCCTACGGCCGTCAACGGCAAATGGGTGGACTCGCCTGGTGCGGAGCTGTTTGAAGCGCTTAAGGCGGAGTTCGGCGGCAACGTACCCATCATTGCTGAAGATCTGGGCATCATTACGCCGGATGTGACTGAACTGCGTGAAAGCCAGGGCTTTCCCGGCATGCGCGTTATGCAGTTCGCCTTCGGCGGTGACACCTTGGCGGAAGAATACGTGCCGGAAAATTATCCGGAGGACAGCGTGGCTTATACCGGCACGCACGACAACGACACGACCATGGGCCTCTTTTACAGTGTCGAAAATGAGGAGTCCACCCGCACCGCTGAGCAGATAGAAGCCGAGCGGAAGTGCATCCTCAAGTACACCGGCACGGACGGCAGCCAGCTGAACTGGGATTTTATCGAACACGTGTGGGCTTCGAAAGCCGACTTCGCCATCTGCCCCATGCAGGACATTCTGGGAACTGATAGCAGCACTCGCATGAACGTCCCGGGGAAGAGCGGCGAATTCTGGACCTGGCGTTTCAAGTGGGAGGCAGTCGCGCCTGACCTTGCGCAACGCCTGCGCAAGGTGACGGAAGCCACCGGCCGCTAAAGCCACGTCGAGTCGCCCACATGCTGCTGTTCATTATCCGCAGACTCTTCAGCAGCGCGCTCGTGCTGCTCTCTGTGGTGACGATCACGGTGCTGCTTTCCTTCACCATGAAGGGCGGCCCCTTTGACCGTGAGAAGGAGCCGCCGCCGCATGTGAAGAAGGCTCTGCTAGCACGGTATAAGCTGGATGGCAGCACTTGGGAAAAGTACGTGAGCTACATGCGCGACCTGCTGCACGGCGACCTTCGCGTCTCTTATCGCTATAAGGATTGGACGGTGGGCGAGGTGCTGACGCAGAAGATGCCAACCTCAATTCAGATCGGCAGCGTGGCTTTTGTTATTGCTTCGCTGGGCGGGGTACTGGCAGGCAGCCTCGCGGCCATGCGGCGCAACGGGGCAGTGGATCTAGGCGTGATGCTGTGGGCACTGCTGGCCGTGTCCATCCCTACCTTCGTCAGTGGCCCGCTGCTGGTCTATGTTTTTGGCATCGAGCTACGCTGGCTGCCGATCGGAGGCTGGGGAAGCTGGCGTCATGTGGTGCTGCCAGGCGTCTGCCTTGCCATGCCCTTTCTGGCCTACGTGGCTCGGCTCATGCGCAACAGTTTGCTGGAGGTATTGCAATCTGATTTCATGCGCACAGCTCGCGCCAAAGGAGTGGGCGAAGTACAGGCGCTGACCATGCACGCGATGAAGGTGGCCATCCTGCCAGTCATCACCTATCTGGGGCCGCTCGCTGCCAATCTTCTTACTGGTTCGATGATCGTGGAGAGCGTTTTTAACATTTCGGGCGCGGGCACTGTTTTCGTTAATTCCATCCAGAACAAAGACTACTTCCTCCTGGTCGGTGCTGTAGCGATCTACTGCGTCCTGGTGATAGCCTTCAATCTGGTGGTGGACATTCTCTACGGCTTCCTGGACAAGCGCATCAAGATCTATGGCTGAAGCGGGCTCCACATGGCAGGGCACAAGACCTGACGGATGGGCGCTGCTGACACGCAACCGTCCCGCGATGATTTCGCTGTGGTTTCTGGCCGTTATCAGCCTCGCGGCCATCATCGGTCCTTGGTTTCTGCCTGAAGGGCTGAAAGAGACGACCAGCAGCAGCTTCCTCCATCCCCTAGAACAGGACGCCGATCTCCGCCTAACACACATCTGCGGTACGGATGTAAACGGCCAGGACCTATTCTACCGCCTGCTCACAGGTGCCCAGGTTTCGCTTGGCATCGGTCTTCTGGGCGCACTGCTGAGCCTGTTTGTTGGGACCCTGTACGGCATGGTTTCCGGCTTCGCCGGCGGCAAGGTAGATGAGTTCATGATGCGTGTGGTGGATGTGATCTACAGCGTGCCGCGAATCCTCTTCATCATGATCTTCATCGCGGCGCTCGACTGGCATTTCAAAGACTGGCTGGACGGTGCACGCCTGTGGTTCCAGCCTTGGTCATGGAAAGGCCCGGAGCATGCCATGGCCACGCTGCTGCCGTACTCGCGCGTGCTGGTCATGGTCATCGCGCTGGGGCTCATGGAG
>JAQGPI010000549.1 GCA_028293175.1 Verrucomicrobiaceae bacterium
GCTTGCATGAGATCGGTCTGATAGTTCTCTTTGAACAGGTCGATAGGCCCCTTGTAATGACCCGCGAGTCGCACATCCCATGCATCGCGGTGCAGGTACTTGTAAGGAATGCCGGAATCATCCTGGATGAGGGTCTTCGTGTGTGAGAGCAGAAAGTCGCGCACGGCGGAGAAGGAAGACAGGTGCATCAAATAGGAGGCGGCTTTGGCGAAGCTGTTGCCCATGCCGTGCTTGTCGCAGAAGGTCAAAAAGGCGGGGTTGTTTTTGATGCCGTCATCGGAAAGATCCGAGGAAAAGTAATAGAGGGTCTGCGGCTTGTTGGAGGGTCCGTGGTACGTGATCTTGGCTCCTGGCACCTTGTCCCTTTCGGTGCCTTCCTCGCCATTGGCATTCAGATACACGTTTTGCACGCTGTCGATATGGCAGCCTGCATGGGCGATGAAAAGGTACAGCACGGGGAGCGTGCCCGTGAGCTCGGTGCTTTGAAAATCCACCTTCATGTCCTTCGTTTTGAAGAAGCTGAAGCTCAGCACGGCCTCCAAAGATTTGCGCAGGGTGCGGAGGGCGGCAGCGCGGCTTTCGGGTGTGAGCGAGGCGATATCAGGCGGTGGGCCTACTGGTTCAATCCCGCACATGATGGTGGTGGAAGCGTTGGGGAAAAACGCATGTGCATAGAGGAAATCGGGGCCGCTGAACAGGTAATAGAGCGGGCTGGTGTCTTCATACGCATGGTTGGCCACCTGGGGCATCCATTCGGAGATCTTGGAGAGCTGCTTTTTTTCCACCTCGGCCCAGGCCTTGCCGAACTCCTTGGAATGTTCCTTCCAGGCATATTCATGCGTGAGTGGTTCCAGTGGTCCATCCACGGGTAAACCGGCGAGGAACCTGGCCTCCTGATTGGGAGAGGCGAAGTCAGCGGCGCGGACAGGAGACAAGCATAGAGAGCCAAGCAAGAGGGCGGCGATCAGGGGGACGGACTTCATGAACGATGGGATTTTGGAGAAACGAAATAGATCAGGAGGCCAAGCAGGATGGTGCCCAGGCCCGCGAGTGATTCCTGCGGGCTGCCTTTGAGTGTGTAGTAGAGCATACAGGCGCTGAGACCGAGGAAAATCAATGGGGTGATGGGATAGCCCCACGCACGGTAAGGACGAGGCAGGCCCGGCTGAGTGAACCGCAGCACCATGACGCCCAAGACGGCAAGGAAGGAGCATAGCGTGATGCTGAATTGCACGTACTTCAATACCTGATCGAACAAGGCGAAGCACAGCAGCAGAATGACGATGGCGAGCTGCACCAGCAGGGCTACCCATGGCACGCCGGCCTTGGATTTTGCCGCCAGCGGGGAGAGCAAGCGCACGTCTTCGCCCATCACCATGGTCACCCGCGGCCCCACCCAGGTCATGGCGCTGATGGAAGAAACCAATCCCAGGCAGATAAGGCCGGACATGATGCGGCCGCCTTGTTCGCCGAAAATATGAGTCGCGGCCACATGGCCCACGTCGATCTTGCCTGCCAATTCACTGATTGGGGCCACGTGCATGAACACCATGTTGAGGCCAATGTAGAGTCCGCTCACCAATAGTGTTCCGATGGCGACTGAGAGCGGCACCGTGCGGCCGGGATTAGCCACCTCGCCCACAATGTAAGTGGTCGCGTTCCAGCCTGCGTAGGCATACATCACATAGATCAGGCTGGTGGCGAAAGGCGCGCTGGCGATCAGCTTGCCGTCGCCCGCCACTGGCAGGAAAGTGACCGGCTGGCCTTTGGTAACAAGTACTCCCGCTACGATGAATACGAGGATCAATGCCACCTTCAGCCATGTGGCCAGATTCTGAAAATGGCTGGCGACGTTGATGCCGTTGAGGTGGACCAGTGTGACAGCTATGCACACGGTGATGGACACTGTCAGGGGTGACGAGCCTGGATATACGCCATTGAAATACGTGCCTAGTGCCATGGCTGCCAGTGCAATGGGGACCGCGAATCCGACCGTGGCACTCAACCAGCCGGACACGAAGCCCACAGCCGGATGAAAGACTTTGGCCAGATAATGATACTCGCCGCCCGACCGGGGCAGGGCAGCCGCCAGTTCAGCATAACAAACGGCACCGCAGAAAGCACAAACTCCGCCAAGCGCCCACAGCAGGACAATGGTGAAGCCGGAAGGCAGATCGCCGACCTGAAATCCGAGGCTGGTGAAGATCCCCGTGCCCACCATGTTGGAGACCACGATGGCCGTGGCAGTGAGAAGCGAGATGCCTTGGCGGCTGGAGGAGTCGGACATCGGGAGAGGTATAAGCGGCGAAATTTCGCGGAGGCCCGCGCAGAGTCAAGACGCTCGGTGCTTTGTTTCTATTCGATCAGCCGCGCGCATCGGTCGCCTTGCTCGGCGGCGCGTAAATGGGCTTGGGCAGCGTGCCCATTCCCGCATCGCCATAGGCTGCCTGGGCGCGGATGCCTTTGGCAATGGCCTGGGCAACCTTCGCCCGATAACTGGCACTGGAAAGCAGATCGGCCTCGCGAGGATTTGAAACATAACCGCACTCCACCAGGATACCGGGGATCTCGGGATTACGGGTCAAGCGCAGCCGACGCCGCACCAGGCCGCGGTTGTTGGAGCCTTTAACAACCGCGCGCAGGCTGGTATCCACGCGCTTCGCAAGCGAATAGCTGTCGGTGCGCCACCAGTAGGTTTCTGCTCCGGCAAGACGACGCGGACCATCGTTCAAATGGATGCTCACCAGTATCGAGTCGCGTGTCTTATTGGCAATTGCCACCCGCCCGTCGAGCGGAATGAAGTGGTCTGAGGAGCGAGTGAGCCGCGCATCGAAAGACGAGGAAAGCTCGGACTGCACACGCTTCGCAATATCGAGCGCCACCGCCTTTTCCGGCATGCCGCGAATGCGACCGCGCGCGCCGGAGTCCTTGCCGCCGTGGCCGGGATCAATCAACACCGTGCGGAAGCCCTTCGGCCCGGCCCGATCGCCATACTGGCTGTGGCCACTGCCGCCGACAAAGCCGGAAGGGGACTCGCAGGAGGCCAGAGCGCCAAGCACCAGCAGCAAACCGCAACGCATCAAAATTTTGTGAATCATAGGCTCAACATGAAAGGCAATCGCCGGGATGAAAGCGCGAAGCGTTCCAAATCTACGACTACTGCAAATAAGGTTTCCCGTGCGAGACAGGATGCTTCGGCAACGTACCCGTCGCATCTCATGAAACGATCCGCCTCCCTTCTTCTGTGTCTTGCCTTCGTGTCAACGGCGCAAGCGGCCGAGCCTGCACCCTCGTATCCGCGGCCTTTGGTGGAGTTGAACACTGGCTACTTTCCGTTTCATGGCGAGGGCTTGAAGCTGCCCGAAGATTTTCCGCAGCGGAAAAAGGACATCCGCGAACGCATCCTCCTGGCCTGCGGGCTTTATCCAATGCCCACCAAGACGCCGCTTAATCCGGTGGTCCATGGCCGCGTCGAGCGCGATGATTACACCATGGACCGGGTATTCTTCGAGTCCTTCCCCGGTCATTATGTGAGCGGCAATCTTTATCTGCCAAAGAACCCGCCCAAGGACGGCAAGATGCCGGGCATCCTTTGTCCGCACGGGCATTGGGCCAATGGCCGCTTCACGGACAACGGAGCGGGCACAGGAGTCACTCTTGAGCAGATCGCTATTGGCGCGGAACGCTGGGAAAGCGGCGCGCGTGCCCCCTTGCAGGCCCGCTGTGTGCAGCTCGCGCGAATGGGTTGCGCGGTATTCATCTACGACATGCTGGGCAATGCGGACAGCCTTCAAATCGCCCAGCATCGCAGCGGCAAACGCGCCGAGCTGGACGGTAGAGAACCCGGCACCTTCGGTCTCTATAGCGCGGCGGCGGACCTCCGGCTGGAATCCAATTTCGGTCTGCAAACCTGGAATGGCCTGCGCGCCCTCGACTTCATTTCCAGCCTCCCAGGCGTCGATACCACCCGCATTGCCTGCACCGGCGAGAGCGGCGGCGGTACCCAGACGTTGATCATGGCGGCGCTGGATGACCGGCTCGCGGCCGCCTTCCCCTGCGTGATGACCAGCACCGCCATGCAAGGCGGCTGCACTTGCGAGAACTCCTGCTACCTGCGCATCGGCCAGGGCAACATCGACATCGCCGCGAGCTTCGCACCCAAGCCCATGGGCATGACGGCGGCGAACGATTGGACGAAGGAACTAGCGACCAAGGGATTCCCGGATTTGAAGAGGGTATGGACCAAGCTAGGCCAGCCCGACAACGTCATGGCCACCTTCAACATCCATTGGCAGCACAACTACAATCACGTCAGCCGCACAACGATGTACGGCTTCATGAACAAGCACTTCAAGATGGGCCTCAAGGAGCCCGTGCTCGAACGGGAATTCGTTGTCAGCTCCACCGATGAAATGACGGTCTGGACCAAGGACCATCCGAAGCCGGACGGCGACAAGGCGGGCGTTGAGCACGAGAAGACCCTGCTCAAGTACTGGAGCGCCGGCAGCGACAAGGCAATCGCTGGTAACACCGATGTCATCAGCCGCGCATGGGAGCTCATGATTGGTCGCGCCATGCCGGGCGGCAGCGATGTAGAAAATGAGGTCGTCACCAAAGAAGACCGGGGCGACTACCTCTTCGTCAAAAGCATCGTTCACAATTCCCGCGACAAGGAAGACGTGCCCTGCGCCTTCATCGGCCCGAAGCCGGAGAAATGGAATGGCACGGCGGTGCTCTGGCTCAGCAACAAGGGCATCGAAAGCCTGGGCGGCGAAGCCGGTCCGCCGTCCGCTGAAGCGAAGAAGCTGCTGGATGCCGGTGTGGCCATAGTTTATCCTACACTGTATCTCAACGACGCCAAGGAGCAGCCGATGAACACCCCCAAAAGCAAGGATTCCACACGTCGCGAATGGCAGTGGGCCGCCTGCTATACCTATGGCTACAATCCTTCGCTCGTGGCGCATCGCGTGCATGATGCGATGACGGTGCTGGCCATGATCCGTAACCACCCGAAGCACAAGCCGAGCAAGGTCATTGTGGTGGGCGGCGATGGTGCGGGTATCATAGCCGCAGCGACCGCCAGTGTTGCCAAGTCCTCGCTGGATGGTGCCGTCGTTGATACCGAAGGCTTCCGTTTTGCCTCACTGAATGACCAATGGAATCCCATGTTTGTTCCCGGTGCCGTGAAGTATGGCGATGTCCCCGGACTGCTCTCCACCTCGGCTTCGCTGAAGACCGTCGTGCTGGGTGAGAAGGAAGCCAAGGGCGGCGCAGATGCGATTGCGGCTGCCTTGGGAACTCTAGCAAAATAAGAGTGACCCGATGACCTTCAAGACCCTCGTTCTTGCGGCCGTTTCGTTCGCCATTCCGCTCCATGCTCAGCCAGCGCAGGTTGATGCTCCCCTCAGCACGGTGGCTAGTCTTTTCTCCATCTTCCATCAGCTTTGCGAGCGCGATCCTGAGTTGGCATCAAAGGCGGCCGTTTCGCTAGGCGCGATAGCCGCGCGCAACGATCCCGTTATGTCCTCCCAGCGCGCGAATACGCTTGGCGCTTTACAGGCCGCCTTCGAGCGGTTCGGCACGGGCTGCACCCGTATTGATGCCGATTCGGGATGGCGTCCAGTGGGTAATGCCATCCGTGCTTTTGGCGAAGAAGGAGAGGCCGTGCTGCGGTCTCTGCGCGATCAGCGCATCGACCTTGGACTCGCCGACATCGCCTGGTTGTCGTTGAAGGAGGAGGCCGCCGGTCCTCGACCAAGAGCGGATGATGACCTCGCGAAGAACCCGTTGGTCCATCCTCCCGGGAGATCCCTGCATGTGGACCCGTTTAACGGCGACGACAAAAACGAAGGCATCATCAAACCGGTCAAGACCATCAAGCGGGCGATCAGAATGGCGGAACCGGGCGATACCATTCATCTCGCACCGGTTCTGTATTATGAGTATGCCGATCTGACCCTTAAGCATGGAGCGCTCGGCAGGCCGATCACCCTTGACGGACACGGCGCAGTGCTCGATGGCAGCGAGCCTGTCATGGCGAAGGATTGGGAATCCACGGGCGATGGCGTCTATCGCAAGCAGCACCTCATGCGGAACATGGATACTGCCGTGCTGGGGCGTTTCTTCCTCATTTGGAGCGGCAAAGCCAACCACATGGGCCGCACCTCCAAGGGCACGTCAAAGCCTTTCAAAAAGGCCGCCGATCTAACGGTCGGCGAATGGACCTACACACCAGAAGATGATACGGTGTATGTGAAGATCGATCCCAAGCAGGGACTGGATGAAGCGAAGATCCGCT
Source organism: Verrucomicrobiaceae bacterium (assembly GCA_028293175.1). Lineage (GTDB taxonomy): Bacteria > Verrucomicrobiota > Verrucomicrobiia > Verrucomicrobiales > Verrucomicrobiaceae > CAINXC01. The sequence continues at coordinate 6,299 of JAQGPI010000549.1, forward strand.
ATCCCTTGCGCTCCGCCGGTGTCGCGGAAAGCATCTCGTGTTCACACCTCGTCGTGCGCAACGTGATCGCCACCCACGTGTACAATGATGGCTACAACATCCACGGACTGACTCGTGATTGCCGCTTTGAAAACATCGCCGCCATCGATTGCGGCGACGACGGTTTCAGCGCCCATGATGACTGCGAATGCGACACCGACGGCTTCGTGAGCATCGGCAATTCCACAGGCCTGACAGACACCGTAGACAGCATTACCCGTTTCAAGAATGTCTATATGCGGGACAACCTCGGGCATGATGTCTTCTTCATTGGAGAGAACTTTCACAGCATCGAAAACGGCCTCATCGAGAGCAGCGCGCAGTATGCGCTCTCCATTGGCGTGAGCGGCACTCACAACTTCGAGGGCGTAAGCTGCCCCGTGGAATTGAAGAACGTCTTGTTCCGTCGTCTTGGCTCGGCCCAAGAGGGAA
>JAQGPI010000565.1 GCA_028293175.1 Verrucomicrobiaceae bacterium
GCTGAACTCGCTGTTGAAGAAGCCTTCAGAGGCCAGGAAGACATCACAAAACTAACTATATTTGATGGTGCGTGTGGATCCGGGATCCTTCTTACTACTGCATACCGAAAGATGATGTATGAGAAGGAGAGGATTACGAACCGTCGACTGGGCCTCAGTGCTCGGATTGATCTGCTGAAGGCCGCTGTTTTTGGTGGAGATGTAAATGAGATGGCGTGCCGTGTTACGGCATTCAGTCTATATTTGTGCCTTCTTGAGCGCCTCGTCCCGGCGGATATCGTCGAACTTCAAGGCAATGCTGAGTGCAAACTGCCGAAATTAGTCGACAAAAGCATAGCCGCAGGCCGAGTTAACGGTGATTTTTTTAGTGAGGAAAATCCGTTTGCCACTTCAAAAAAATTCGATGTGGTGATTTCGAATCCACCATGGCGGGAACTAAAAGCTGACGAACACTCATCTGCACTGGTATGGGCGGAGCCAAGAAAGGTAAGGATGCCGCATCGGCAGATCGCGGCGGCATTCGCTGTTAAGGCGACAGAAGCAGCTAAATTTGGCGGTCGAGTTATATTAATTCTGCCAACGTCTTTAATTACTGCACCAACAAATGCTGACTTTCTGCGCCAGTTTACTGTTCGTGCGACAATCGAACGTATAATTAACTTGGCAGATTTTAGGCGGATCCTATTCGCCAATGCTGAACATGCATGCACAATCGTCCACGCAAAGAATATACCGGGACTCAAGGAGGGGCAAATCGAGGGCACTTTTGAGTACTGGGCTCCGAAGGCGGATATAAGTTTTGCTTTGAATCGTCTAACTCTCCATGAATATGATATGATGAGGATTCGCCGAGCGTCGCTGGTAGAGGATAACGACGTCCTACGCCGTCGCTTTTGGGGAGGTGAGCGGGATGAACACCTTATTCTTCGGCTGCGTCAGCTAAGCTCGCTGCGCAAATTTCTTGCTGACCGTCCGTGCTGGATAGCAGCAAAGGGTTATCACAAAACAGATGGCAAGAAGTCTGCAAATGCGTCCGATGTGTCAACTCTGGCGAGCTTCCAATATTTAGACACAAGTGCGCTGAATAGCTCTGCAATCGTTGTGAACACGTCAGGACTTAGGCCGTTTCCAATTGAAGAAGGCGTTGCAAACACGGGTGACTTACGTCTGTATGAGGGACCAAGAGTCCTTTGGTCAGACGGGACAGAAAAAGATTTAGAAATTCGCGCCGCGTACACAGAAGAACGCTTCGCATTTTCTTCATCTGCTGGATGCCTTGCAGCTCCCACAGACGACCGTGATTTGGCCCGGTTCCTGGTCTGCTATTTAAGGTCAAGTCTCGCCCAGTATTGGCTTGTGATCACTGGGTATTCCGCAGCTTCCGAGAGAGCGCGCGTAACGGTGGGAGAGATCAAGTCGCTACCTTTCATGCCTCCTGAACAGCATCCTGACCCACAGGCTGCGGTTGCGGCGGTGAAGCAAGCCAGCGAACTTATCGTTGCAGCTCAAGGGAGTGGCGGAGATTTACTCGGCAAAGTTGGCAGCGCGATTTCGCGCGGTACTATAGACAAAATTGTCTTCTCATACTTTGGCATCTCAGAAGCAGATCAGATGCTGATTATGGACCTGGTGCGGCTTAGCTCTCGCAGCTTGCAGCCAACGAGCTATGACAAGCTTCTCACGCCAATTCAAGATCGCACATCTGCTTCAGAACAAAAGTGCTACTTGCGGGAGTTGGAAAAAGCGCTTTGCGCATGGTCGGAAGGGCGGGGAGGGGAAGGTTCGGTATCAGCCTCGTTGGTGGATGCCGGTGGAGACAGATCTCCGCTTGATGTTGTACATATTGAGCTCTCAAGCTCATTGAGAAAGGCTCATCGTCCGTCACCTCATACCGCAGTTCGGCAAGAGCTCCTCTCTGCTTTAAGCGAAAGGCTAGCCGATGGGCGGCCAATCGACTTTTTCTCTATGCCGAATTCGATCTTTGTTTGGGGCGACGATTTATACATTACGAAGCCGCAGCGTGCGCGCTTTTGGAGCGTTAGCGCCGCACTTCGGGATGCTGACGAGGTGTTCAGAATGTTGTCCCGACTGGCCCTTCCTGCTGATTGGGGAAAGTCTTGAGGCGGGTGATCGATGATCCGGTAATTGCGGATACGCTTTTCCCTCCGTTGCAGCTCATCAAGTTGTTGGAATATGTGCGAGTTGTATGGAATGAACAGAAGGCTGCCGCCCCGCTATGGTGGTCAGCGCGCAAAGAGACCGATATAGTTGCTGGCTTCTCTGTCGCTCTCTCCATCGATAAGCGCATAGTCCAAAGCGGGATCGGCTTCGGACACTTTAGCTTCGAGAGTCAGAAATTTTCGATTATGCCAAATGGGATGCCTAGGCAGGTTGCTCGCACAGATATACAATTTTTGCATGGATCTGAGTTCGGCCCGGTAGTAACAATGGAGTTCAAGCGCCTCGATAATAGATCTACCCTTAGAGGCGAGTATTTCAAATCGGGAGTCAGGCGATACATCGTTGGGCAATACGCGCATAACTGCGATTTCGCTATGATGGTTGGGATGGTAAGTGGAAGTGTCACAATTGAAAAGACCGGAATGTTTCGATATCTTAAGAGATCCGCAGCTCGCGTCACCTTTTCGTTGCAGCCCATGACTAATCCGAGTTACGGTGACCCATCAACTATGGCGCCGTACGCTGACTTCGACACTCAGCATAAACGAACAGCCAATTGCTTGACAGAAGAAATTAAGATTGCGCACTTGCTGTTGGGACGTTGACTTTGATAATATCAAATTGCGCCTTCGGTCCAACTATGTGTGCGGCCAAATACGTTACGGGGAAGCTGTTTGGCTGCTAATTTGAGGTGCTGCTGCAACGTTTAGGTCGGATGAGGTTTGATTGGCCTTTTTAGTAGTTCAGCCCCTTATCCTTACAAATTTTTGGTGATTTATTTTCAACTTTCAACACGTTAAGGATAAAATTAATACTAGTCCCCTAATCATAATCTGTATGCCCAGTCGCGTAGCCCGATGGACATGATAGTCTATGGCTGATCGTTGAGTCGTCGCCAGGCGTCGCAGCAAAAGTCGACGATGGCGTCATGGGACGGGAAGATGCAGTTCGACGTCTCGCGTTGCATCCAATCTACGTATCGTTCGGAATACGTCAAAAACAGCTTGTACGCTTCACCCGGCATCAGAGAGCAGTTAGGCTTCGCCAGAATAATGAAACGAGCCGAAGCCGCATGAACGCTGCATTTTTCGAACGGCCGATTCTCAACTCACCCTACGCCCGCCCTGCGCAACATTGGGAACTCGACGCAGACGGCCAGCCAACCAGCCGGATCATCGAGGACCGGCGGCGCTCCGACCTCATCACTCCTGTGCCGAAGCCGAAGCGCCGCCGCAACGTCCCGGCGCAGGCGCAAATGGTCCTCGGCAGCGCGGACGGCCTTTCCACCGAGATCCTGGAATACAACCCCACCCCAATCATCAACGAGGTCCGCAGCTACGTCGACGCCTGGCGGCGGCTACCAAACCCCGATCAGTGGCAGGTCACCCCCGCTACAGCCCAACTGCTGCGGCACTGGCGCAGCCATCCATTCCAGGGCATCCGACCATTCTTCTGCCAGGTCGAGGCCGTCGAGACGGCCATCTGGCTCGCCGAGGTCGCGCCGAAATTCAGCACAGCAACCGCCAAATTCGGCGCCCATCTGAAGGGTGCCAACGCCCAGGCCAACCCAGAGCTGATGCGTGTCGCCCTCAAGCTGGCCACCGGCGCCGGCAAGACCACTGTCATGGCCATGCTGATCGCCTGGCAGACCGTGAATGCCGTCCGCCATCCCAGCAGCAGGCAGTTCTCACGCGGCTTCCTGATCGTTGCCCCCGGCATCACCATTAAGGACCGCCTCCGCGTCCTCCAGCCGAACGACCCCGATAGCTATTACCGGCACCGCGAACTGGTCCCGCCGGAGATGCTGGCCGATATCGACAAGGCCAAGATCGTCATCACCAACTACCACGCCTTCAAGCTGCGAGAGCGGATCGATATTGCCAAGGGCACCCGCTCCGCCCTGGAAGGCTGGCGCGAGGAAAAGCTGGAGACCCTGGAGACCGAAGGCCAGATGCTCCAGCGGGTCATGCCGGAGCTGATGGGCCTGAAGAACCTGGTCGTGCTCAACGACGAAGCCCACCACTGCTACCGGGAGCGGGTGGCCGACGACAGCGTCGAGGACCTGAAAGGTGAGGAAAAGGACGAGGCCAAGGAGAACAACGAGGCCGCCCGGATGTGGATCACCGGCCTGGAAACGGTGAAGCGCAAGCTGGGTCTCGCCCACCTCTACGATCTCTCCGCCACGCCCTTCTTCCTCCGCGGCTCAGGCTATGCCGAGGGCACCCTCTTCCCCTGGACCATGAGCGACTTCTCGCTGATGGACGCCATCGAATGCGGCATCGTCAAGCTGCCGCGGGTGCCAGTGGCGGACAACATTCCCGGCGGCGACTCTCCCATGTTCCGCAACCTTTGGGACCATATCGGCAAGGACATGCCGAAGAAAGGTAGGGGTGCCGGCGGCCGGGCCCTCGACCCCCTCAAGCTGCCGAAGCAGTTGCTGACGGCGCTGGACGCCCTCTACGGCCACTACGTGAAGACCTACGACCTTTGGGAGCAGGCCGGCATCGGTGTGCCGCCCGTCTTCATCGTCGTCTGCAACAATACGGCCGCCTCGGAGCTGGTCTACCAATACGTCAGCGGCTTCCATCGTGCCGGTGATGACGACAGCAGCACCTTCGAGAACGGGCGGCTGGCACTGTTCCGCAACTTCGACGATTACGGCAACCGCTTTGCCCGCCCCAACACCATCCTGGTAGACAGCGCCCAGCTCGAATCGGGCGATGCCCTCGACAAGAACTTCCGCGAGATGGCCGCAGACGAGATCGAGCAATTCCGCAAGGAAATGGTCGAGCGGTCCGGCGATGCCCGGGCCGGCGAGAGCATCGACGACGCCACCCTGCTGCGGGAGGTGATGAACACCATCGGCAAGAAGGGCCGGCTGGGCGAGCAGGTCCGCTGCGTGGTCTCCGTCTCCATGCTCACCGAGGGCTGGGACGCCAATACCGTCACCCATGTCCTTGGTGTCCGCGCCTTCGGCACCCAGTTGCTGTGCGAGCAGGTGGTCGGCCGTGGCCTGCGCCGCCAATCCTACGAGCTGAATGACCAGGGCCTGTTCAACGTCGAATACGCTGATGTGCTCGGCATCCCCTTCGATTTCGCCGCCAAGCCGGTGATTGCCCCGCCTGCCAAGCCGCGCGAGACGGTCCGCGTCCACGCCGTACGGCCGGACCGAGACGCTTTGGCCATCACCTTCCCCCGGGTCGAGGGCTACCGTGTCGAACTGCCGGATGAGCGGCTGGAAGCCACCTTCGGCCCGGATTCGGTGCTCGTACTTACCCCCGACTTGGTCGGCGCGACCAGCACACAGAACTCAGGCATCATCGGCGAAGCGGTGGACCTCACCCTCCAGCACCTGGAGGACGTGCGCGAGTCGACGATCCTGTTCCACTTGGCGCGCCACCTGATCTACCACACCTACCGCGACCCCGGTGCCGAGCCGAAGCTGCACCTCTTCGCCCAGATGAAGCGGGTGACGCGGCAATGGCTGGATGGCGGCTACCTTCACTGCACCGGCGGCACACGACGTGCCCAATTGCTCTACCGCGAACTGGCCGAGATGGCAGCCAACCGCATCAAGGCGGCCATCACCCAGACCCTGGCCGGCGAACGCCCGGTGAAGGCCATCTTAGACGCCTATAACCCCACCGGCACCACCAGCTTCGTCAACTTCACCACCTCCAAGGCGCTGCGCTGGAAGACCGGGCACGACCGCTCCCACATCAACTGGGTGGTCTGCGACAGCACGTGGGAATCGGAGTTCTGCCGCGTCGCCGAAGGCGACAAGCGGGTGTTGACCTATGTGAAGAACCAAGGCCTCGGCTTCGAGGTGCCCTACCTGATGGGCTCCACCCCGCGCCGCTACCTGCCGGACTTCATCCTGCGGATCAACGACGGGCAGGAGGAACCGCTGAACCTCGTGGTCGAGATCAAGGGGTATCGCGGCGAGGATGCCATCGAGAAGGCTAATACGATGCGGGCCTATTGGGTGCCCGGCGTGAACAACCTTGGCACCTTCGGCCGCTGGGCCTTCGCCGAGTTCACCGAGGTATTCGAGATCGAGGCCGAGTTCGGCAAGCTGATGGACCAGGTCTGCGCGGCCCAGCCCGCGGCCGTGGCTTAGGGGACGGCTATCGATGGCGTACGAAGTTCAGCAGGACCGCTTCCTGGCGCTGCTGCGGGAGCGCGGCGGGTCTGCCGGCAATGGGGCGATGCGGGAGGCCCTGGGCTGGGCCGAGACCACATATAACCGGGTGAAGGCGGCCCTGCTTGAGGCCGGACTGATCGAGCGTAGGCAGGGTGGGGGCGGTGTCGTGCGGCTAGTGGCGGCCGTGGCCCCGGCGAAGGCGACCAAGGCCCCTGCCGCCCCCCTGCT
>JAQGPI010000573.1 GCA_028293175.1 Verrucomicrobiaceae bacterium
AAGCTCGGCATAAGTGGGGTAAGGGGAGATCAACTGACCCTGGTCCATGGGGATGCCGGTGGTGAAGATAATCTTCGCATCATGCTCCTGCGCCCAGGCCAGCGCCTTCTTCACTACGCCATCGGCCGCCCAGCCTTCCACCACTACGTACTTTGCATCTGCCACCGGTGCGGTCACTGCCAGCCAGCCGTAACTTTGGCGCAGTAGCCAAAGTGAAGCGGGCAGCACCGTCACGCACAGCAGCAGCCAAGTGCGCCAAGTGGGCAAGGTAACAGTGCGGTGGCGAAACCATCGCCCAGGGCCCGACGAATCACTCATTTGGCAGGCACGGAATTGCCGGCCGGCTTAACGCCAAAGAGAGGCAGAGATTTCTGCACGGTTTGAGACACGCCCCAGGCGAGCGGAAGGATGACAAACAGCCAGGCGATGATTTTCATGTCAGGGAGCAAAGGGGGCTAGGAGCGAACATGGTACTTTGAATCCACAGGTCGCACCAGCAGATTGGCCACCAATCCCACTAGTAGTAGCCCGGCCATGAGATAGAGCGTCCAGTTGTAGGACTGGCCGGGCGGCATCCCGGCAGCTTTGTTGGCGGCGGAGAGGCGGTCCACCAGCTGCGGCCCCAGCAGTGCTGCCATCGACCAAGCGGTGATCAAACGCCCATGAATCGCGCCCACCTGATACGTGCCAAACAGGTCGCGAAGGTAGGCGGGGATGGTGGCAAAGCCGCCGCCATACATTGAAATGATCACCGAGGTGACGGCGATGAACAGCACCAGATTGCCTGAGCTTTGTGTCCATGGGACCAAGCTGTAGAGTAGCGCGCCCAGGATGAAGTAGATGCAGTACACGCCCTTGCGACCGGTGAGGTCAGAGGTGGAAGACCAGAGGAATCGGCCACCCATGTTGAACAGCGAGAGCAAGCCCACGTAGCCTGCCGCAGCCTCGGGCGATACTTTAAACATGTCCTGAATCATTGGCGAGGCTTGTCCCAGAATGCCGATGCCAGCGGTCACGTTCAGGCAAAGAACGGTCCACAGCAGCCAGAATTGCGGTGTCTTCCATGCGGTATCCACTGCCACGCTGGCATTGGTGACGAGGGGAGCGGTGTGCTCCTTGGGCTCCCAACCATCAGGCTTCCAATCCGCAGGTGGCACTCGCACGATTAGCGCGCCGAAGGCCATGGCAATGGCATACAGTCCAGCCATCACCAGCAATGCTTCTTTGGCCCCTACAGAGGAGGTGCTTTTGAAGTGGCTCATCAATTCCTGCGCTAGCGGTGAACCCAGGAGCGCACCTCCGCCAAAGCCCATGATGGCCATGCCAGTCGCCATTCCGGGACGATCAGGGAACCACTTCACCAGCGTGGACACGGGTGCGATGTAGCCGAGCCCGAGCCCGATGCCGCCGAGCAGGCCGTAGCCCGCATACAACAGCCATATGTTGTGCATGGAGACAGCAAAGCTGGAAACCACCAGCCCACCGCAGAAACACAACATTGCCGCCAGCATGGTTTTGCGGGGACCGCTTCGCTCCACCCATTTGCCAAAGGCCGCCGCCGAAAGGCCCAGCATCATCAACGCAATGGAATAGGACACGCCCACATCCGCTTCGCTCCAGTCGCCTGCCGCTGGAGCTGTGATGCCCAGTGCCTTCGCCAGAGGCTTCTTAAACACACTGAAGCCGTAGACTTGGCCAATGCACATATGCACGGCGATGGCAGCAGGAGGCACCATCCAGCGGCAGAATCCGGGCTTGGCGATGGTGGCTTTGCGGGAGAGAAAGCTCATAGGCAGGGGAAGGGAGTGCCTGCATGAAATCAATTCGGCATTCCCGAGGCAAGTCTTTACGCCGCCTCAAGGTGGATTCCCTCGGGTAAACACAAAACAGCAGCTCCCGGGGCATTTCGCCCAGAAGCTGATGAGATGGAAACTAACGATCAGGCCTGCGTTTTCCCCTTCAACGCATCGCGGATCTCCATGAGAAGGGCCACATCCTGGGGCACGGGCGGGGCGGGGGCGTCCTGCACTTTCCTGGCGGTAATGGCTTTCAGCTTGTTCATCGGCTTAACAAACACAAAGAAGACCACGGCAGCAAGGATGAGGAAATTCATCACGCCAGTACCAAGCTGGCCGAAGCCCGCGAGGATCGCATCGGTGCTGCCTTTGCCCGTCACGGTGGCCACGATGGGATTGATGACGCCGCCAACGACGCCTTCCACCAGCTTGCCAAACGCACCGCCGATGACGACGCCGACGGCGAGATCGATCACATTGCCCTTGAGGGCGAAGTCTTTAAATTCAGATACGAGGCTCATAGGGGGAGGGTAGGGTCAGTCGGTTGATGGGGATTCCGCAACGAGGCGGGGCATCTCGGAGCCAATGCCGATCAGGGAAGGATTGGTCTCTAGCGTTGCTGCCCTCGTATCCGTTAGCAGGCCGCGAGCCAAAGAAAAGCGCGCTTTATGAAAGCTATCTTTATGAACAGGCCCCTCCTGCAAGCGATCAGAGCGGCGGAAGGCTCGCTGGGAAGGAAGATAGCAGGCGATCTTGCCCAAGTTGCTGTCCACCAACTCCGATGCGCACTGGCCTACCAGCGGAGCGACGGCGACGGCGCAGCCCAGCTCCACTGAGCGGGCGGAGGCGCAGCGTGTCACCCGCTCACAACCCATCAGCGTTTCTGTGGCGCTCGGCACCAGGATCAGATCCACGTTCTGGCGCCGCAGCATAGCGCTCAGCTCTGGG
>JAQGPI010000574.1 GCA_028293175.1 Verrucomicrobiaceae bacterium
CTGAGCTACTCTGCCGTTTTCGCTGTTTTCTCTTCCAGATGACCGGGTTGGCCGGTCCTTTGGAGGGCGAGGATTCTAAAGCAGGGGGCGGGGCTGTCAATGGCAGAATTGATGAGTGAACGACGGAGGCTGGGAACGCTGGCGAGGGCTTGATTCCCGCCACTGCTGACTCCCTTCGGGTTGCTTTGATGCGGCGCGCTCATCCGGTGGCGGCGCGGTGTTCGATCACCAGTTGCCGGCTGCGATGCTTTGGCAACTAGGGCTGCGAGGGCGTGGGACGGCACTTGGTTTTCGGCCACGCCTAGCCTTTCGCCTGCGGATGCCAGCGCTCCCTGGAGGCAAAGGGGAGGAATGGGATGCATGCGACCTATGGCAGAGACCCGCGAGCTCCGCCTTGCCACTTCCGCCTTTGCGCTCTGCTCCCCTGGGATTCTTTTTTGCGAAACCCCACCCCAGTGCTCGGCGAAGGCCCTGTGCCCACCTTTCGCTTCGCGGCTTCGCAGGTGATCCTTGCGTTCTATGCGGTCAAACTCCTCCTGTACAACGCCCAGCGCCCGCCTTCCCCCTCTCCGTCCATCAACCATCAGCCATCAACCATCAACTCCCCTTCCCCCAACCATCAACTCCCCTTCCCCCAACCTTCCGCCTTCCCATTTCACTCTTCACCATTCACTCTTCTAATTTCCAACGTATTCCGCTTGTGACCAACGCCACGCACCCCACCGGCCTCGCCCCCCTGCCCGTCGCACCCGCTTTGGCGCGCGATCACATCCAGCTCTTGGTGGACAAGGTCGGCCAGGTCATCGTCGGCAAGCCCGACGCCATCCGCCTCGCCGTCGCCTGCTTGCTCGCGCGCGGGCATTTGCTGTTCGAAGACCTCCCCGGCGTGGGCAAAACGACGCTCTCCCAGGCCCTCGCCCGCGCCTTGGGCCTGCAATTCCGCCGCGTGCAATTCACCAGCGATCTACTGCCGGCGGACATCCTCGGCGCTTCCATCTTCGAGCGCGAGACCTCCACCTTCCAGTTCCGCCCCGGCCCCGTCTTCGCCCAGGTGCTGCTCGCCGATGAAATCAATCGCGCGACGCCGAAAACCCAGTCCGCCCTGCTCGAAGCCATGGAAGAGGGCCAGGTGACCGCCGATGGCGCTTCCTACCCGCTGCCCGAGCCGTTTTTCGTCATCGCCACGCAGAACCCGATGACGCAGATGGGCACCTTTGCCCTGCCCGAATCCCAGCTCGACCGCTTCCTCATGCGGCTGGAACTCGGCGTCCCCGGCCGCGAAGCCGAGCGCGCCATGCTCATGGGCGAGGACAGCCGCCACACCCTGCGCACCCTCACCCCCGCCATCGCCCCCGATGAGCTGCACCAGTTGCAACGCGCCGTCCGCGCCGTCCACGCCGCCCCCGCCCTGCTCGATTACCTGCAAGACCTCCTCGCCACCAGCCGCCGCTACGGCCACGGCCTCTCCCCCCGCGGCGGCCTCGCCTTGCTAGCCGCCTCCCGCGCCTGGGCCTTAATGCACGGCCGCCCCATGGTCATCCCCGAAGACATCCAAGCCATCGCCCCCTCCGTGATCGCCCACCGCCTGGATCACTGCGTGGAAGGCATGACCGGCAGGGAATTGGCCGCGCAGATCATCCGGCAGACGGGCGTGTAGGTTTGCAACATGTTGCAAAAAGGCAGCCGCTACATTATACTCCCGCCATGGCCCTTCAAATTTCAGCCACACCCATTCTCACTGGAGAGGAAGCCGTGCGCTTCTGGAAGAAGGTGAAGGAGCAGGAGAACATCCCTGTGATCTTAAAGTCCTCCCCCAAGATCCATGAGTCCATCAAGTACGTCCGCGAGCGTCTCAACCGCGAATCGTCTGGCGGTGCAGAGCCCGTCAACGGGCCTGTCGCTGATCCAGTGCGATAACCTCCCCTTCACCGGCTTCGATTGTGGCGATGCGGAGGTGAACCAGTGGTTCGCCAAGGATGTGGCACCCTGCACGGAGCAGTTGCTGGTGAAAAGCTTTGAACTGAAGGCACCTGATACCCCCGCCAAGAGCCGTCACATCGGCCTCGTGAGCCTGTGCAACGATGCCGTGCTCAAGCGCGACCTCATCGACATGCTGCCGGTGCCAGAGGACAAGCTCTTCTCCTCCTGGCCCGCAGTGAAAATCACCGCCCTGGCAGTGGCGACGGACTTTCAAAGACGGGGATTGGGCTCGGAAATCATCCGGCTCATCGCCCAACTCTTCACCACTGACAACCGCACCGGCTGCCGGTTCATCACCCTGGAGGCGCACACCGCCGTCACCCGCTTTTATCAGTTGCTGGACTTGAGTTCATGACCTCTGCCGACATCGGCAAGAAGACCCGCACCCTGTACCTCGACCTCCTGCGCGTCCGCGTGGATGGCAGCCTTTGACGTGGGGTGTAGGGGAGTGTAGGAGAAGTTGATAAAAAGATGCGTTTCACCCTTCCTTGGCTTGGATGCTTTCTCCTGCTCGCGATGGCCAGTTGCAGTCGCGATCCCACAGCGGCGCAGGTGCACAAGGCCCGGTTGCAAGTGCAGCCGGTGATTGCCTTCCTCAATTCCCACTATCTGGCCGCTGGGCAGCCCTTGCCCGAAGACCAGAAGGAACTCAGCCGCGCCTACACGGAGAAAACCCAGGTGGCCTACCCTATGGAGCTGATTTATGTGGCCGAGCGGTCTCAAGGGCCGGAGCGTTACAAGCTGTACCTGTATGTGCAGATGCGGACCAGCCTCTGGTATGTCTCCAAGACCGATCCGCACGATGACACTGCTCAGGGCTGGTGGCTGGATTACGACGACGGGACGCCGTGGGTGCAGGTTGCTGATCCGTAAGGGGCCGCCATTCTTCCCATTTCCTCGACTAACCGCATGCCCGAATGAAAACTCCCCTGCGCTCAGTCCTTGTCTTATGGGGCCTCCTGGCGCTCGCGGCTTGCGGCGACCCCTCCCCAGAGATGCGTTCCAAGGTTATGGCTCTGGCACCAGGGCATGCCAAGGTGTTCCGCGTTGACCTTGATTTAGACCGGGGGTGG